>DBGFLF010000219.1:0-2451 GCA_048528725.1 Collinsella sp. | reverse complement strand
CTCGGGGCACTTGTTGGAAAGGCGCATCTGGGCTCGATCGCCCATCCTCCACCGCTGGCGGATCTCCTGAGCACGCGGACTCACGCGATAGTCCCCGTCCATCACCTGCTTGAGCAACTTGGCGGTCACGCGCGCGTCGGCTAGGGCACTGTGGGCGTGACCCGTCGACTCGTCAAACTCGATGCCAAACCACGTCGCCGCGTCATTCAAAGAGACGCACTCGTGGCTGCCCACGTCCATGATCGAGGTGTAAAACGCCTGCAGATCGGCCCAGTCCGTAGGAAATGCGGCAAGGTCGATTTGCTTTGCCTGGCACTCGGTCATAAGCTGTCGACGGTCCGTCCCGCTCCAGCAAACTATCTGGGCGGAGTAGCGGCCGATCCAATCGCTGAGCCTTTTGATCACCATGTAGAGCGGGTCGGCCATCGCGGTGTCCACGGCCGATATACCTGTGAGCTCGCGGACGGGAAACGCAACGCCTTCGGTAAATTCCGTCTGCACAAACTGCGAGAACTCGCCCATAACGTTGCCGTGGTAATCGAGCTTGACGGCGCCGACCTCGATAATCTCATTGCGCAGTCCACGGCGCTGGCGCTGCTTTGGCACCGGCGCAAACTCAAAGTCCAGCACAATCTGGCGCGCAAAGTTCGTCGTGTCGATAGCCGAGATACCCGGCGTCTTTTCAGCTGACACGGTCATGGCCTTTCTCCGTCAACTGCCGCTTGCTACATAGGCGGCTACATTGCCGTAAGGATAGGCGCCCGCGCGGACATGAAAGCGGGGCGCAATACCATGCGCCAAGCACACGCCATGCAGACGGCCCCAAGAGAGTCGCCCGCTCTATTCAAATGCATGAAAAAGATTGAGGCCCGGTGACTTGAATCAGAGGTCATCCCGGGCCCATCAGAGCTCACAGAGCTCTTGGTTGCTTTGGTCTCGCTCTTCACGGCGCCTATCGAACTTTCCGAGGCACTCAAGCAGCATTCGAAGCATAACAAGTCGCTGCCATTAAGGCACTGACCTCTTGACCAAGCAACGGCGCTGCCCAGCTATCACCCTTGGGCTGCCGTCAACTTTATTCTATCCGCGAGCATCTGGTTTACCAAATGGATTTTCGGTAAAGGAAGCACGGCACGCCCGCAAAACCACTACGCCCCAAGTGCCGCCATGGGAATCACCGCCACGCCGTCGTCGCGTGTGTAGGCAATGCTCCCCTTTCCAACCACGACCGCCAAAAACGCCGGCGTGGCATTCTGGGCGGCAGGATTGGAGAGCACTTTCCTCTCCAGCGCCTTGAGATTTCTCGCTCCATCGTCTGCTTTCGCATCACTCAGCTTGACCTCGATGGCTCCCCAGCGCCCGTCGTGCTCAACGATCAGATCGACCTCAAGGCCCTTCTCATCTCGGAAATAATGGACACTGTTGTCGACACCGCCGTAGGTGGAAAGGAACACGCGCACGTCGCGCAGGACGAGATTCTCAAAGAGCATCCCCAGCGTTTGCATATCGCCAAGCAGCCGCTCAGGGGTAGCCCCCAGCAACGCCGCCGCAAGTGACGGGTCACAGAAGTAGCGCTTGGGGCGCACGCGAACGCGGGCCTTCGAGCGCATGGGCGGCTCCCATCCGCACAGGTCCTCGGTCAGCTTGAGCCTGTTGAAGAGGTCCAAGTACGCAGCAATGGTCCTCTCGTCGGGGCCCGCCTCACCGTACGAGGCGTCCTTTACGAGCGTCTTGTACGTGACAGCCTGGCTCTCGTTCATGGCAAGAGCTCGCAAAAGGCCGTGTGCAAGCTCGGGCGACATGCCCTCGTCCAGCACGTTGACGTCGAGCACCGAGTGCACGTACTGGCTTGCCGTCTCTCGCGCAAGATCTTCCGAAAGCCCAAGATTTGCAGGCCAACCGCCCCTGCAGCACCAGCGGGCGACGTCATCCACCGTGCTCTCGCGACGCTGAGGGGCAAAATCCTCGCCCTTAAAGAGGCTTGCCAGTGACACGAGCGGCTCGCCGTCGCCCGACTCACACAGGGCCATGGGGCGCATTGACAGACGGGCGATCCTACCCGTGCCGGAATGACGAACATGGCTGCGCTCCTCGCTTTTGAGCGCGGTCGAGCCCGTGAGCAAAAGTGTCCCCCGTTCGTTGCCGCTCGCGTCCACGAAACGCCGGGCGGCATCCCAAACCTCGGGCACCTCCTGCCATTCATCGACCAGGTGTGGCGCATCGCCGATGAGCGCCAGGCTTGGGTCGACCTCTGCCGCCGCACGCTGCGCAGGCTCATCGAGCCTGGAGACGCTCGCCGAGCGAGAGAGCGCCGTCCAGGTCTTGCCGCACCATTTGGGGCCGTTGATCTCCACACAGCCAAACGCCCGCATAAGGGTGTCGAGGCGCTCCTCTATGAGCCGGGGCCTATATCCCTTTTGGGTCAATCTCTTTGGTGCATCCATAGACGGC
>DBGFLF010000218.1:0-3404 GCA_048528725.1 Collinsella sp. | reverse complement strand
AGATTCGAACTGGTGATCTCCGCCTTGAGAGGGCGGCGTCCTAAACCGCTAGACGAACGGGCCACATGACATCTGCACTGCCGTGCTGCGAGAAAATATATTACGGGACAAAAAACATCAGCGCAAGAAGAAATTCCAAATTGCCGAAAAATTGTCGGCAGGTTATGGAACACACAGGTAAACTGGGTAGCTAATTCAAGTTGAGATGGACCAAAAGAGCTTCGCGCCCGTTGGGGATTTTGTCTTCGATCACGGCGTCGAGGGCGGAGTTGAGTAGCTGCCCCAGTTCCGGCCCGGGCTTGACTCCGGCACGGATCAGGTCGCCGCCGTTGATGGCGAGCATCTTGAGCGTATAGGGCTCCCCCGCCTTCAGCAGCTCGTGCGCCATCGCGCGCATCTCCTCAATCGTCTCAACGTAATAGAAGCACGACGGGGCCTTGCCAAGTGTGTCGGCACGCTTGAGGTCCATGAGCTCGTCAATCAGGCGGGCCGTGTCGACGCCCTCGCCCGAAAGCGCGCGCATCATATTGAGCAGGCAGGAGCGCTCGGGGCGCAGCGGCTTGTCATGGTATTTGATGAGCAGGCACACATCGCGCACCAAGTCGTGCGAGAGGGCCAGGCGATCCATAATGACGCGCGCCTTCTTGGCGCCGAGCTCGGGATGACCGTAGAAGTGTCCGCTGCCGGCGTGATCGACCGTGAAGCACTCGGGCTTGGACACATCGTGCAAAAACGCCGCCCACATAAGGCTCGACGAGGGCGCGACGCCGTCACACAGCGCGAGCTCCCCCGCCACCGTCAGCACACGGGCGATATGCACGTAGACGTTAAACGCATGATAGACACTGCGCTGATCAAACCCGCGACCCGCTGCCAACTCGGGCACGGCGGCGCAGATGAGCTCGGGATAGCGGAGCATCGCGTCTCCCCCATGACCGGTCGAAAGAATGCCCTCGAGCTCAATACCCACACGCACACGCGCCACGGCATCGAGCAGCGGCGCGCACTCGGCAAGCGCACGCTTGGTCTCGGGCTCAATCATAAAGTCCAGACGGCAGGCAAAGCGCACCGCACGCAGCATGCGCAGGGCGTCCTCGTTAAAGCGACGCTTGGGATCGCCGACAGCGCGAATCAGCTTGCGCTCCAAGTCACCCTGGCCGTCGTAGCGGTCGACAAGCCCGCGCTCGGGATGCCAGGCCATGGCATTGACGGTAAAGTCGCGGCGCGCCAGATCGTCCTCGAGCGAGGCGGCACGCTCCACACTCTGGGGATGGCGACCATCGGTGTAAAAGCCATCCAGACGGTACGTGGTGACCTCGATACGCTCGCCATCGGAAATAGCCGTGATTCCGCCAAATTTAATGCCCGACTCCACAACCGCGATGCCGGCGGCCTCGAGCGCCGCTTTGGACTCCTGCCACAGGCCGCTACAGCACATATCAACATCGTGGCTTGGGTACCCCATCAGGGCGTCGCGCACCCAACCGCCCACGTACCAAGCCTCAAGACCAGCCGCCTCAAGCGCGCGCAGGACGCGCAGGGACGCATCGGACGGTTGAGTACCGTTGAGCGAAACATTGCACATGCCTATGGCCTCCTGCGACTATCAAATTGGCTATCGATTGCGTCTGCAAGAAGTCTAGCAAGAAACAGCCTCCACTGCACACGCAAGTCCGATAAACAAAAACGCATCCGTCCTAGTCTAAGACGGATGCGAAATAATCAAACTATTCAGACAAGGTGCCGGAACTAGCAGACCTGGCGAACCTCGATGTGCTTCTTATATTCGTCCACCTTGGCAAAATCACCCAGACCGGGGCACTCGACCACGTTGGCGCCAGTGGCCATCGAAAGGCGCAGGGCGTCCTCGACGCGCTCGGGGGCGTCGTGCCACACGGACAGGAAGGCAGCGAGCGAGGAATCGCCGGCGCACACCGTCGACAGCAGCTTGACGTCGAAGGTGCGGTTGGCAAACCAGATATGCTCGCCGTTGGAGAAGTACGCACCGGCGCCACCAAGGGTCAGCAGCACGTTCTTGGCGCCCTTGGCGTGCAGCTCGGCCATAGCGCCCTTGACGGACTCGTCGTCGCCACCGCTCACCTTGATGCCAAAGATGTCAAGCAGCTCGTCGTCATTGGGCTTGATCAGCAGTGGCTCCAGAGCAATGAGGTCTGCCAGCTGATGGCTCGAGATGTCGAGGACGAACTCGGCCCCCTTGGCCTTGACACGGCGCAGGACCTCGGCCAAGAAGCCCTCGGAAGTGTTGGGAGGCAGCGAGCCGCTGATGACCAGGCAGGTCATGTCATCGAGCGAATCGATAAGTTCAAACATCTCCTGCTCGTTGGCCTCATTGATGGCGGCACCGGCATTGACCATGTTGTACTCGGTGTCGGGACCGGCGTTGAGGAACACATTGACGCGCGTAATACCGTCGGTCCACACGGGCTTGACGGGCACGCCCAGGGCCTCGGCGCCCTTAACGATAAACTCACCCGAAAAGCCGGCGAAGAAACCCAGGATCGTGGTGTCGACACCATAGTGGTCAAGCGTAAACGAGACGTTGAGGCCTTTGCCGTTGGGCGTGTAGACGGCATTGCGGGTACGCGTGACGGTATTGGCAGTAAGGCCGTCGCAGGCGATGTTGTAATCAATGGCGGGATTAGCAGTGAGCGTGTAAATCATGAATGTTCCTTTCACGAAGCAACGTGTTAATGAAAGTATATTCCACGCATCGGTAAAAGGCTAGGACAACTCGGTGAACGGTGTGGAAGCGATGAAGTACGGCAGGACACCTCTCCCCCATGGCGGAACAAAAAAGGCGCCCCGGCCGAAACCGGGGCGCCGCATGCGCACGAATATGTCGCGTTTCGATTACTGACGATCGAGCTTGCGGACAGCAACGCGCTTGCTGTACTCGTCGACGTGACCGAAGTCACCAATGCCGACGGACTCGGCAACGTTGGCGCCGGTGGCCATAGCGAGCTTCATGGCCTCCTCGACGTTGTCGCGATCCCTGTACCACTTGTGCAGGAACGCAGCGAGGGTGCAGTCGCCGGCGCAGACGGAAGAGACCAGCTTGATGTTGAACTCACGCTTGGCGTACCAGATGTCCTCGCCGTTGGAGAAGTAAGCGTCGCCGCGGCTACCACGGGTGAGCAGCACGTTCTGAACGCCAGCGTCGTGAGCCATCTTCATGGCGACACGAACCTCGTCGTCGGTGTCGACCGGCACGCCGAAGATGGCCTTCATCTCGTGATGGTTCGGCTTGATGAGCAGCGGCTTCTTGTGAGCGAGCTCCTTGAGCTTGTCGGAGGACAGGTCCAGGACGACGTCAGCGCCACGAGCCTGAGCGTGCTCCATGACCTGAGCCAGGAAGTCGGGCGTAGCTTTGGGAGGCACGGAGC
>DBGFLF010000217.1:0-11306 GCA_048528725.1 Collinsella sp. | reverse complement strand
CTTCGCCACCGCGGGTGCCGCCGTAAACACACACGGCACGCTCACGCGCGTGCGGCCGGCCTCGGCCAGTCCCTGCGCTATGCGCTCGCTCCACTGCTCGAGCTGCTCCATACTCATATGCGGGCACCCCATAAAGCACAGTTTGGGTTTGGCGTCCGCGTTCTTCCACACCACCGGGTAGCTCGCGCGCACGCGCTCAAGCTCGGCGTCGTCGATCACATACACCTGCGCACCCTCGCGCACGAGCGTGCGGCCCTGCTCTCGCGCCTCAGGCGTCAGCCCCTCCACGTGGTACAGGCCCACCGAGCCGTTCGACGCGCACGCCGCACCCATGTCCTTCAGGTACGCCTTCGCGCTGCCATCGAGCTCATCGCCCAGCCACGCGTCCAGCCCTGTGATGTAAGGCACGTCGGCCATCACGCGCATGCCGATGGCCGAACCCAAAAGCTGCGCCTCGGGCCTTCGCTCGCAGCGCACCTCGACCACCCAGTCGGCGCGTCTGCCGTCGTCGGTCAGCAGCCCAAACCGTGGCACGAACCCGCACACCGACCCCATCAAATCGATGATGCCCGAGTTGCGGTTGCATCGCGCGCCCAGCACCGAGTTCGCATACACCACGGCAGACGACTCCGACCAGCTCAGCACATCGCCCATCGCGGGCACGTTGCCCACCTCGTCCATGTAGCACGTGCATGTGAACGCGTCGTCGCCCATCAGCCCCAACTCGCGCAACTGCCCCTCGTAAAAATCCTGCTTGCTGTACATGAAGTGCTTAAAGATGATCTTCTGCAAAAAGCTCGCCGGCACGTTGTCATCCAACGGCCTGGGGTCTACCGAGAAACCCATCTGGCTCACGGCCCCTTCGTCTATGAGCTTGCCCATCAGCTCGTACACCGGCCCCAGCGCCTTGAGCCCAAAGCTCGTCACAAGGTGGTTGTACTTGCTCGTCACGCTCACCATCTCGTCGGCACCGTACAGGTCGCCGTAGCGCACGAGCGTCTCGAGCACCTTCGCCATCGTCTCGCCGCGCTCGCCGGCGAGCATCGCCTCTTGTTCGGCGGTCAGTTTCATAGCTTTCCCCCTTCTTCTTACAGCGTCATCGCCACGTCGTACGCGCGCCAGATCACGCTGCGCAGATTGCCCACGCCGTTGCAGTCGCCCACCAGGCGAACGCCACGGCCCGATCTCGCAAGCGGCGCAGGCGTGTACCCCGTGGCCGTCACCACGGCGTCGGCTTCGATGTCAAACGTCGTACCGTCCGCGTGCCTGCAGCTCACGCGCAGGCCAGCGTCCCCGGTGCGCGCGATGCCGACAAGCGTGGTCTCAAGATGCACAGGCACCTGCTTCCAGGCGAACCACTCGCGCAGGTACGAGCTGTTGGCCAGGCATACGCCCTTCTGCGCCACCAGGTCGTCGGCCATCTCGACAATCTCGACGTCGCGCCCCTCGAGCGCGGCGTCGTAGGCCACCTCACAGCCGGTCAGGCCGCCGCCCACCACCACAACGCGCTGCGCCGCGGGCGGATTCTCCAGGTAGTCGCACGCCTCACGCGCCAGCTCTATGCCGGGGACGGGCAGCGTGCGCGGGGTCGAGCCCGTCGCAACCACCACAGGGCCGTCGAGCTCGGTAATGTCGCGCACCTCGTCACCCAGGCGCACGTCCACGTTAAGCTGTACCATCTGCCGCTCATACCAGGCAAGCAAGTCACGCATCTTATCCTTGTAGCTTGCCCGCGCGGCAGCGACGAACACGCCGCCCAGGCGCTCGCCGCGCTCGTGAATCACCGGACGATGGCCTCGCAACGCCAGCACACGGGCGCACTCCATGCCGCCGATGCCGCCGCCCACGATGTGGATCGTCTTGGGCGACGAGGTCGGCTTGATGTAGTGGCGCGACGCCTGCATGGTCTCGGCGTTCACGGCACAACGCGCCAGATGCAAAGAATCCATAAGGTCCTGGTCGTTGGCCACACCCTTGTAGTGGCACATGTTAAAGCAGCCGTTATGGCACAGGATGCACGGGCGGATATCGGCCTCTCGACCCGCTTTAAGCTTCGACACCCAAGCAGGATCGGCCAAGAACGGCCGAGCGAAGCCTGCGGCGTCGATACGTTTCTCGGCGATGGCCGCGGCGGCGTCGGCGGGCTCCATGCGTCCGGCGCATACGACGGGCACGTCGATGTGCCGGCGCAGCTCGGCCACGTCGTCTAGGTTGCAGTTCTTGGGCATGTAGATAGGCGGGTGGGCCCAGTACCAGGCGTCATAGGTACCGTTATCGCAGTTGAACATGTCGCAGCCTGCGTCGGCCAGGTAGCGCGCAGCCTCGATGGACTCGGCCATGTCGCGGCCGGCCTCTACGAACTGCTCGCCAGGAAGTGCGCCTTGACGCAGCCCCTTCGTCTTGGATTCGACGCTGTAGCGGATGGACACGGGAAAGTCGTCGCCGCAGGCACGCTTGATGGCACGTACGATCTCGGCCGCGAAACGATACCGGTTCTCCAGGCTGCCGCCGTACTCATCGGTGCGCTTGTTCACGTATTTCAGGGCGAACTGGTCGAGCAGATAGCCCTCATGGACGGCGTGCACCTCGACACCGTCGACACCTGCCTCCTTGAGCAGACGCGACGACTCGGCGAACGACTCGATGATCTGGTCGATCTCGGGCTTGGTGATCTCACGCGACGGCACCTTGTCCGACCAGCGGTTGGGCGAGGCGCTCGGCGCGGCGCAGATGCGCTCGAGGTCCATGACGGGCTTGGCAGCGGCGCGCAGGACCGGGTTCGTGTAGAGCGCCTCCATGAGCGGACTGATGGTGAACGATCGGCCGAAGCCTGCCGTGAGCTGCACGAACAGCTTGGCGCCGGTTGCATGGAACACAGGCATCCACACCGCTAGGTCGCGGTACATCTTCTTGTTCTTGTGTAACCATTGGCCGAACATCGGGTTGTACACCGGCTGGCATCCGGGCAGCACCAGGCCGGCATCGTGCTTGGCCACCTCGAGGAGGAACTCGGCTCCTGCACGGTCGAAATGGTTCTTTTCCATCCAACCGAACAGGTCGGTGCCACCCATCGACGTCATGACGATGCGGTTCTTGATAGCGAGAGAACCTATGGTCCAAGGCTCAAAGAGAGGCGCGAGGGTATCGTTCACGGGTGCTCCTTACAGCTTGTAGGTGATCCAGGCGCTTGCGTCGTCAAAGTTCTCGTTGGGGACCCAGTACATCACGCGGTCGGTGAGGTTGTACACGACGCTGTGAACGGTGATGGTGTTGGCGTCGTCGTTGTTCCAGCTACGACGACCCACGGCGGCGAGCACATCCATAGCCGCAGACTCGTCGGCCACGATGCCGTCGGTCGCGGACAGGCGCGTGTAGAGTTCGTTGTAGCGGTCGAGGCCTTTCTTGGCATCGTCGGAGGCGTAGTAGTTGGGCTCGAGCACGAAGTTCGTGACCCACTGGTAGTCCGCCGTAGCCTCGACCTCGCCGAACGCGGCATCGTCGTCGTTGTAGGTCACACGCAGCTCACGGGCGGAACCGTCGGTGTCGGTGTCGTCGTCTGCGGCAACCCACTCGAAGATGGCGCTGCGGCCGGATGCGTCGGCCACCATGTAGTGGTAGCTCGTGCCTGCCGAGTCATGCATGTCGTAAGACTGGGCGATCTCGACGGCCTCGTCCAGATCGTCGGCGTAATCGAGCACGAGACGAAGGAAGGTGGTGGTGGTCATGTCGGGTTTATCGGTATCTTGGTTCGTGGCCGTGACCTCGCCCTCGGGACCCTGGTAGGTCATGTAGACGCCACAGCTCACGCCGGCGTCGTTCATGCCGTCGAGCGGCGCGTAGACGGCAGCCAGGCAGGTGAGGCGGTCCTTGAGGCCGTCGACCTCGGACTCGGCGTCCATGCCCAGCAGGCCCAGGTCGACCGTGGAGACCGTGGCGTGGCGGTCGCCCGAGGCGGAAGTGTGCACGATGGCGGCGTGCGTGGTGTGCATATCGTAGTTGCGGGCGAACAGCGCGTCGCCGGCGGCCGTGGAGGCGGTGAACGACGAGCAGCCGATCTGGGGCGTGGGCATGGAGATGTCGACGACACCCTTCGTGATGTTGCCGATGACGAAGTCGATGAGCTCGGCGTCGCTCGAAACGCCGCCCTGCTCGACGAACTTGTCGATGTAGTAGTCGCCGGCCATGGTCATCTCGTAGACGTTAGCATCACCGTGGCTTGCGTTGCGCTCGCGGATCTTGTGGAAGCTGGCCACGGAGGCGATCTCGTCTTTCCAGGTGAAGCCGATGGTGCCCACGAGGGCCACAATGACAAGCACCAGGACGATAACGATTTTCTTTACGGTCTTCTTCATGTACACGTTCTCCTTTCATTCAGCACACTGTGTGCTGAGATGGGCAAAAGAAGCGGCGATAGGTATGGGACCTACCGCCGAAAAGATGGTGGCAAACGGGTGCGCCGGGTGCAGCCCTTAAGCTCTCATGCCCGAAAGCATGAGGTCGAAGCCGTAGCGGAAGCGCGCCAGCGCCTCGTTCTCGGGAATGCCGCGGCCGAGCGCATCGGCGTTGAACCCGCGGATAAAGCACCAGATGGCATACGAGGACTGCGCCTCGTCTAGGTCGGCACGCACCACGCCGAGCTGTTTGCCCTGCGTGATAAGCGCACGAATCTCGCGATCCCACCAGGCGAAGTTTTCTTCCCCCGCCGAGTCGGCCTCGAACACGAACTGGTTGAAGTTCTGCTTGGCGACGTAGGACAGGTGCAGCGTGCGCGCAGCGATGTGATGCACGTGTTCGAAGAAGTCACCCTCGCCGTCATACGGTGCGCACAGGCTTTCGCGCACCTTGCCGGCGATGTCGCGATACACGATATCGAGCACCTCGTCGATATTGGCGAAGCGGTTGTAGAACACGCGGTTCGTGATGTGCAGGTCCTTGAGGACATCGCGCACGGTAAGACTCGCGTAGCCGCGCTCGCACGCGAGGCGTCGCACGCTCGCGACGATCTCATCCGACGTGCCGTCCACGATGCGTGTGGGTTTATTGGCGTCCATGACCCTCCTCACGAAGTCACCTATCAATCGTTCAGCACACAGTGTGCTGGGTCATAATGACTGGATAGCGCAACCGTGTCAACGCGCTTCGCATGATGCACAAAACCTGTTGCAATAACCGCCCGCGCAAAAGGGTCGATCTATCACTCAGCTGAAAAATGTTCAATGTGGCGCATCCGCGCTGGCAGACAGCGTCGATTGGCTCCAAAGGAGCATGTCGTTCAAGATCGGGGCGAAGCCTTGGCCGGCCTCGGTGAGCGTGTACTCCACCTTCGGCGGGATCTCCCTGTATATTTCGCGATGTACAAGGCCGTCGGCCTCCAGCTCGCGCAGCTGCTTGGTGAGCGTTGACTGGGATATCCCGTCGAGCCTGCGCATGAGCTCGCCGAAGCGCTGCACCTCGCAGGCGTGGATGTACCAGAGGATGAGTATCTTCCACTTCCCGCCGATGACCGACTGAAGGCGCGCCATCGACTCGCAGCGCGCGACCTGGCGTTCGTCCATGAACTTGTTGCGTGCCATATGCTCTCCAAAGTGCTGCTTACGCCCAATAGTGCAGTTTATGTTACTACTCCCAAATTAATATCGTACTTACATTTCGCGCACGGGCGCGCCATCCTTATCTCCGATACCCAGGAGACAAGGAGACGCCATGCACTACACGGGAACGATATGGAGACCGCCCTACGAGGCCGACTCGCTCCTCTTGGAGGCGACAGCCGGGTGCACGCACGGTAAATGCAAGTTCTGCACGCTCTACGACGATCTGCCGTTCAAGTTCAGGCCGGCGGCGCAGGAGACGATCGAGGCCGACCTATTGGAAGCCCAGACGTGGCTTCACGACCCCCTGCGGAAGGCCGAGCAGAGACTGTTCCGCCTTCCGAGCCCCAAGCGGTGCCGCGTGTTCCTGACGGGCGCTAACCCCTTTGGGCTGCGAGCCAAGCACCTTCTCGGCATTTCCGAGCTCGTTAAAAAGTACTTCCCGTCATGCGAGAGCATAGGCTGCTTCGCCCGCGTGACGGATGTTGCGCGCAAGGCAGATGACGAGCTTGCCGCGCTCGCCGATGCTGGGTACGACGGGCTCACGATCGGCGTCGAGACCGGCGACGACGATGCGCTTTCGTTCATGTGCAAGGGGTACGCGGCAGCCGACGTAGTGGAGCAGTGTGCCCGGCTTGACGCAGCGGGCATAGGCTACGCCTTCTTCTATCTCGTCGGGGTGAGCGGAAAGGGCCGAGGCGTCATTGGCGCGAAGAAATCCGCCGCGATCTTCAACAAGACGAACCCGTGGCTTGTCGCGGCGAACATGCTCACGGTGTTCCCCAACTCGGAGCTCTACGGCGAGATCGAGCGCGGAAACTGGGCCGAGGAATCCGAGACCGAGAAGTACGAGGAGGTCATGGCGCTCGTCGAGGGCTTGGCGATTCCCACCGAGTTCGCTATGCTCGGCACATCGAACCCCGTCATGCTGCAAGGCAATCTACCGGTTCAGCGTCAAGCCATACTCGGTGCGCTCGGCAGAATCATCTCGGAGATTGGGGAAGAGGAATTGCGCCGTTACCGCAAGACGCTTCGCCATCTGTAGCTTAGCGCGAAACCCGCAACACAACTTTGCGAAATAAATGAAAACCCCCGGTAAACTGGGGTTTTCTTCACTCGATTCTGTCTTTTGGGGTTATTCCCACTCGATGGCTCCGGTTCTGTCGTCCCGTCACTCCAGTTGCACCCAGTTTTCGATGCCGTCTCGAGCCGAGTGCCGCCAAGCATCACCATGTCGTGTTTCATCAGCTTTGGGGACAAAGGCTGGGACAACTTCAAAACTCTTTTTAAACTCAGGGGGTTGAGTTTTAGTTTTTGTCTCAAAGGGCGCGGCGAGCCGTCTTTGGAAGCTCGAGAGCGCCGAAAACGCCTGTTTTGAAATTCAACCGACCTTTAGCGCGCAAGCTGCCAGCTGCAATCACAAGCGAATCAGCGCAGGTGGCTTTCGAGCAGTTTGCAAAACCGCAGGTCAAACTACTTACCCTTGTCGAAATAAGGGAATAGTTGCAGGCGGTTGCGCCATGAACCGACGAACGGTCTTCGCGGTAACGCGAGAACACGCTGGTAGAACGACCCATGCAGGTTGGCGACAGGAAGCCGATGATGGCAGACGCCCAAAGCAGAAAGCCCATCCCCACGGGAGAGCAGCAAATCGAGCACCTCAAACAGAAGGGTGCCTTCTTCGTGCTGTACACCGAAATGGAAGCCGCGCGCATCCGAGATCCCGAGTTTTTAATCCAACTCAACCCTCAACCCGCAGCCCCTCTCGAGGTCACGCGGTGCGCCTGCGGTAACCGCTCGTGCTACAATGCGGACATCAGAGATGAAAACACAGTCCCCGTCGGGTAGTCGTGGGCGTGCGGGAGTCCGCATCAGTAACCTGCCTCCTTGGTTGTCCCTTCTCTGCATGGTCATCTACATAAAGGAGGAATCAACCATGCAGATCAGCGTGTCGTCCACTCTGACCGTATTTCATGACGGTCATTTTTGGGTCGGGCTGGCGGAACATGTCGAGGACGGAAGGTACGGCGTCGCTCGCATAGTCTTCGGCGCGGAGCCGTCCGATGAGGAAATCCTGCAATTCGTTAGAAGCAAATGGGCGAAGCTCGCGTTCTTCGGTGACGGTCCCGCCGAGGGAAGCAAGCCTGCGAAAAACCCCAAGCGCCGCGCCCGCGAGGTGTCGAAGGCCCTTAAGCAGCCGGCGATGGGGACCAAGGCGCAGCAGGCGCTCGCGAGTCAGCGGGAGACAATGAAACGGGAGTCGGTCCGAGCAAGAAGTCAACGCCGCGCGGACGAGGCGGAGGCGCGCTTCGAGCAGCGGAAGTTGAGGCGCAAGCAGAAGCATCGCGGGCATTGATCGCCATCTGTGGCAACCCTTAAGCCCTTATACAGAAGCGGTGTCAGCTTCACTTGAAACCGCCACCGCTGTCTATTGCGCCGCCCGTCGACAGCCAATCTCTATCCCGCTCAGAAGGTCCTCCCTTCCTGCATGAACTCGGGGATGTTGGCATGGATGATGCCGTCCCTTTGCTGAATGGGATCGCTTCGCGTCAACAGGTACTTGGGGTAGTTGTCTCTGATCTGCTCGAACGGGCGGTATTCGCGCTCCTCGGTGGACCGGTCGGCCATGATGGTCATTGCGACCTGAACGTATGCATAGCCCATCTCTAGGTTTCTGAGGATGAAGTCACATTCTTCGGGTTCACGGGCAGCCCCGAGAAGCGCTTCATCTGGCAATATTTGGTCACGGGGTATTGGGCGTGACGGACGGCAGCAAAAGTCACAGATGAGCTGGATATTTTCCCCGGCGCTTCTATGAGCTTTCGCGCAGAAATAGCTTTTGGGTCTTTGGCGTGCTGAAGGGCCTCGCTCATGAGGCAAGCCATCTCCCCCTCGTCGTCCCGTTTTGCGTTGGCTGCAATCAGGGCGAAGGCGCGGTTGCCTGATTCCTATATCGCCCAAACGGGCACGGCCTCCACGTTTTCGGCCAGCAGATACGGCTCCTTGGTCTGGCAGACGACGTGCCCGAAGCCCATCTCGTAGTCGGTCATGCCTTCCAGGCAACCGAAGTTCTTGATCGCATCCTTCTTGACCAGCGCATTCGTCTTGATTTCAACGGGATGTAAGATTCGCCCGTCTTGGATGACCAGGTCGATTTCGCGTTTCTTGGAGTCGCGGTAGAACCACACGTCGCGCAGGTTCGCCCCGGCGTTCATATGGCTCTTGAGTACCTCGGAGACGACGAAAGTCTCGAACACGTGGCCCGCCATCGCGCCCACGCGTAGCTGCTCGGGGGTCGTCCATCGGGTGAGGTGGCACACCAGGCCCGTGTCCATGAAGAAGATCTTCGGCGTTTTGGTGAGGCGCTTCTCGATGTTCGGGAAGAACGGCTCGACGATGCGGACGATGCCCGAGGCCTGAAGAATCGAGAGCCAGGCCTTGACCGTCTTGTGGTCGGCGTCGATGGCGTTGCCGATGTCCGAGGCGTTGAACAGCTGGCCGGTGCGGGCGGCGCAGGCCACCATGAAGCCGTAGAACTTCGCCTCGTCCTTCACGTTAACGAGATCGCGCACGTCGCGCTCGAGGTAGGCGCGCTCGTAGTCGGTGTAGAACAGGTCCCAGTCGACGTCGGGGTCCTGCAGCTCCGGCATGCTGCCGCGGTGGATATGCCGCCAGAGGTCGAAGCCGTCAGGCGCTGACACGTCATGCGGCTTGAGCATAGAAGGTACGTATCTGCAGGGGTTGTCACTCTTTCCTGCGAGCTCGCGCAGCGACAGGGCGGGCATCTCTATGATCCTGATGCGACCTGCGAGCGACTCGCTCACGCCCTTCATGAGGTGGTAGGTCTGGGATCCCGTGAGCACGATGCGCCCCTTCTCCGCCGACTGGTCGACCAGCCACTTCACCGGCGAGAACAGCTCGGGCACTCGTTGGATTTCATCGACGATGAGCGGCAGGGAATGCATCTCGAAAAAAAGAACTGCGTCGGATTTGGCCTGCACATACGCCGCGGGATCCTCCATGGTGACGTAATCGAACGTGCTCCCTAAGTGCTCTCTGAGGACGGTGGTCTTGCCTACCTGGCGTGCACCGGTGACCAGCACGACTTTGCCCTGTTTGAGCATCCTGTCGATGGTCCCTTCGATTTCCCTGGCTATATACATAATGCCTCCCATCTTCCGATAGGAGGCATTATTTCATTTGCTTGTACTGTGGTCAAATTTGGGAATTCAGTTCCCAAATTTCTCTACTCCCACTCGATGGTCGCGGGCGGCTTGGACGTAATGTCGTAGCACACACGGTTCGCGCCGGGGACCTCGGCCACGATGCGGCCGGAAATGCGAGCCAGCACGTCGTAGGGCAGCTTGGCCCAGTCGGCGGTCATGGCGTCGGAGCTCTCCACGGCGCGCAGGATGATGGGGCGCTGGTAGGTGCGCTCGTCGCCCATAACACCGACGGACTTAATATCGGGCAGCACCGCGAAATACTGCCAGCAGCTGTGCTCGGAGTTGCGCTCGCCGGTCTGCTCAAACAGGCGCTGGTTGTAGGCATCCAGCTCCTCGCGCACGATGGCGTCGGCGTTCTTGAGGATCTCCAGCTTCTCCTTGTCCACTGCACCGATGATGCGAATGGCCAGACCCGGACCCGGGAAGGGCTGACGGAACACGATGTGCTCGGGCAGACCCAAGGCCAGACCAAGCGCGCGGACCTCGTCCTTAAAGAAGTGATCGAGCGGCTCGATCAGATCGAAGTGCACGCCCTCGGGGAACGGAATCAGGTTGTGGTGACTCTTAATGGTAGCCGTCTTGCCACCCGTCTTGCGCGCGCCGGACTCGATGATGTCGGGATAGATGGTGCCCTGGGCCAGGTACTTAACCGGCTTGCCATCGGTCTCGAGCTGCTGGGCCACGGCGAAGAACTCTTTCCAGAACTGTGTGCCGATGATGCGGCGCTTCTCCTCGGGCTCGGTCACGCCGGCCAGAAGCTCGGCATAGCGGTCCTCGGCGTGGACGTGGATAAAGTCGACGTCAAACTGCTTGGTGAAGACCTCCTCCACCTGCTCGGGCTCGCCCTTGCGCAGCAGGCCGTGGTTGATGAACACGCAGGTCATCTGCTTGCCCACGGCGCGGGCGCCCAGCGCAGCCACGACGGAGGAGTCGACGCCACCGGACAGGGCCAGAATCACGCGGTCGTCGCCGACCTTCTCGCGGAACTCGGCCGTCATGGTCTCGACCAGGTTGTCCATGCTCCAATTGGGCTCCAGGCCGCAGATCTCAAACAGGAAGTTGCTCAGCAGCTGCTGACCGTACTCAGAGTGCTTGACCTCGGGGTGGAACTGCGTGGTGAAAATCTTGCGCTCGACGCACTCCATGGCGGCAACCGGGCACACGTCGGTGCTGGCGGTAACGGTAAAGCCCTCGGGCACCTCGGACACGGCGTCGCGGTGGCTCATCCACACGGTCTGCTCCATAGGCGTGGAGTTAAAGAGCTTGGCGCCGGCCGTACGCGTGATGGTGGCGCGGCCGTACTCGCCCACCTCGGAGTGGCCGACCTTGCCGCCGAGCGTCACGGCCGTGATCTGATGGCCGTAGCAAAAGCCAAGGACGGGAAGTCCAAGGTCGAAGATGGCGGGATCGATGGACGGAGCGTCCTCGGCGTACACGGAGGCCGGGCCGCCAGAAAGGATGAGCGCAGAGGCGTTCATCTCGCGAATCT
>DBGFLF010000216.1:0-2415 GCA_048528725.1 Collinsella sp. | reverse complement strand
ATGCTCTCCACCTCGTGGAACGGCAAGAGTTACCTGTTTGCCATGAACGGCCAGACCGGCCGCATGGTCGGCGAGCTCCCCTGCTCCAAGCCCAAGCTCGTCATCGCCTCGGTGCTGTTCTTTGTGATCGGGTTTGTCCTCTCCCAGATTCTCTTTATGGGTGGGAATGCCTTCGATCCGGACTACCTCACCTTTGATGTCGAGGGCATCCTCATCAACATCGTCGCGCCGTTGATCATCGTGGTCATCGCAGACGTGCTGCTGGTGGGCCAGCTCAAGACGGCCAACGAGGCCACCCACGCCGATTGCTACTGTGGCGAGCTCGACCTGACCGAGAAGCACGACACCTTCAGCCACACCGAGACCACCGTCGTCATGAAGGACAACAAGGACGATTAGCCATTCTGACCAATACCACCCGCCTTTGACGAGAAAGGAAGATCACCATGGGACTCTTGAGAGCTGGATTGGGAGCTGCCGGCGGCGTCATGGCCGACCAGTGGAAAGAATTTATCTATTGCGAATCGATGCCCGCTGACGTCTTAGCCTGCAAGGGCAGCAAGCGCACCGGCGGTCGCAGCTCCAACACGCGCGGCGAGGACAACGTTATCTCCAACGGCTCGGTCATCGCCGTCAACGACGGCCAGGGCATGCTCGTGGTGCAAAACGGCAAGATCATCGAGGTTGCGCTGGAGCCTGGCGAGTTTGTCTTTGACACCGGCAGCGAGCCGAGCGTCTTCAGCGGCAACCTGGGCGACTCCATCAAGGAAACCTTTGCCAATATCGGCAGCCGCTTTACCTTTGGCGGCGACGCGGGCAAAGACCAGCGCGTCTACTTCATCAACACCAAGGAGATCATCGGCAACAAGTACGGCACCGCCTCGCCCGTGCCCTTCCGCGTGGTCGATAACAACATTGGCCTGGATGTCGACATCTCCGTTCGCTGCAACGGCGAGTATTCGTACCGCATCACCAACCCGCTGCTGTTCTACACCAACGTGTGCGGCAACGTGACCGATAGCTACACGCGCGATAAGATCGACAGCCAGCTTAAGTCCGAGCTGCTCACCGCCCTGCAACCCGCCTTTGCCAAGATCTCGGAGATGGGCATCCGCTACAGTGCCATCCCCGGTCACACCACCGAGCTCGCCCGCGCGCTCAACGAGGTCCTCTCGGCCGACTGGCGCGACCTGCGCGGCGTCGAGATCGTGAGCTTTGGCGTCAACTCCATCGCCGCCTCGCAAGAGGACGAGCAGATGATCAAGGACCTGCAGAAGGCCGCGGTCATGCGCGATCCCACCATGGCAGCCGCCAACATCGCCAGCGCCCAGAGCGATGCGATGCGCGCAGCAGCGGCCAACCCCAACGGCGCGATGGCCGGCTTTATGGGCATGGGCATGGCAGGTGGCATGGGCGGCATGAATGCCAGCCAGCTGTTCGCCGCCGGCCAGGCACAGCAGCAGGCTGCCCCGCAGCCGGCTCCGGCTCCCGCCCCCGCACCGGCTCCTGCCGCTGCCCCCGCGGCCGGCACGTGGACCTGCAGCTGCGGTGCCACCAACACCGGCAAGTTCTGCCCCGAGTGTGGCAGTCCCGCACCCGCCCCGGCACCGACCAAGTGGTTCTGCCCCAACTGCGGCAGCGAAAACGGCGGCAAGTTCTGCAGCAACTGCGGAACGCCCAGGCCCTAGCCCCTCTACCTGGTAATTGGCGGGGAGGTCCGCCACCCCCGCATTTGCTTCTATGGGTTTCGTTCGATAAAGGAGGACACCATGAAGACAACGTTCAAAAAGTCCGTACTCGCATTCCTGACATGCGTCCTGGCGCTCGCCTTTGCCCTGACGGGCTGCAGCGGCGGCGGCAAGGACCCCAAGGCCAACTTTGTCGGCAGCTGGCAGTACTCGGGTGGAACCTTGGACGGCGAAGAGCTCACCGATGAGTACATGGATATGCTCAAGGAGTGGGGCCTCAACTGCATCCTGATCCTCGACGAAGACGGCACGGGCGTCCTCGACATGTTCCTTGAGGTCGCCGACCTGAAATGGGAGGCCAAGGACGCCACCACCGTAACGATTACCGCCGAAGATGAGTCGCACGACCTGAAGCTCAAGGACGACAAGCTCGTCCTCGAGGTGGAAGGCGACAAGCTTATCTTTACGAAGTCCGACAAGGATCTGTCCGGTACGGTGAAGAAGGATCGCGAGAACGCCGAGAAGGAAGAAGAGATCGATGAGGCCGTCGAAGGCGACGACGTCCAGAGCGTCGAAATCTCCCCCGCTGTCACCGTCGCCGATGACGATCTGTGCACCATCACCATCACCGAGAAGTTCAAGGACGACTGGGGCGACATCGGCTTTGTCGTCAACATCACCAACAAGAGCGACAAGGACCTGACCTTCTACGCTCCCTCCGGCAAGA
>DBGFLF010000215.1:0-2859 GCA_048528725.1 Collinsella sp. | reverse complement strand
ACTTGGTGCCCAGCTGGAAGACCTGAGAGACCTCGATGCCGCGGGCAGCGGAGAGCGGCTTGCCGCAGTGCGGGCAGGGGTCGCCGGCGACAACGGTGACCAGATCGGCCCACTCATCGACGGTAAAGTCGCGCTCGGGGCAGGCACCGGTAAAGTGATAATCGACCTCGTTGGCACCGCAGGCCCACTGTTTGGACTCGCGCAGGCTCTCGTCGCAGACCAGACGAATGCCATCGGGCAGGTTAACCGGTCCGATAAAGCCCTTGTGCAGACCGTTCGCCTGAAGCTCCTCGTCGGTCATCATGCGATAGCCCTTGCCAAAGACGTGCTCGGCCTTGCAATCGTTGAGCTCGTGATCGCCCGGAACAATGGCCACGACCGGCTTGCCCTCGGCGTCGATGAGTGCCAGCGACTTGCGCGTGCCGTTCTCGGGGAACCCAAAGAACTTAGCAACAGCCTCAATGGTGCCCATGCCCGGAGTCTCAACCTTGGTGAGCGTACCGTCACCAGGACCCTCGGTCACGACGACCTTGGTGCTTGCAGCCTCGTCATCGGCAGCGAAGCCGCAATCGTCGCAGTAGACGAGCGAAGCCTCGCCGGCGTCAGCCAAAGCCATGTAC
This sequence comes from Collinsella sp., assembly GCA_048528725.1. Taxonomy (GTDB): domain Bacteria; phylum Actinomycetota; class Coriobacteriia; order Coriobacteriales; family Coriobacteriaceae; genus Collinsella. The sequence goes on along the minus strand of DBGFLF010000215.1, from coordinate 2,239 downwards.
TCGACGGAGGTATCGCCACCGATCTCGCCAGAATCGGCGACGACGGGCAGAGCCTTGATGTAGCAGCGCTCGCAGATATTGGCGTACGCCTGCTTCATCTTGTCGTACTCCTCCTGCAGGCTCTCCTGCGTGGCGGAGAAGCTGTAGGCGTCCTTCATGATGAACTCGCGGCCGCGCATCAGGCCAAAGCGGGGACGGAACTCGTCGCGGAACTTGTCCTGAATGTGATACAGGTTGACGGGCAGCTGCTTATAGGAGCGTAGCTCGTTGCGCACCAGGGCCGTGACGGTCTCCTCGTGCGTGGGGCCCAGGACGAACTCGCGACCATGACGGTCGTCAAAGCGCACAAGCTCCTTGCCATAGGCGTCGATGCGGCCGGACTCGCGCCACAACTCGGCGTCGACCATGATAGGCATCATAAGCTCCTGGGCGCCGGCAGCGTCCATCTCGTCGCGCACGATGTTCTCGATCTTACGGATCGAGCGCCAGGCAAGCGGCAGGTAGGAATACAGGCCGGCGGCCTCCTTGCGGATCATGCCGGCACGGAGCAGCAGGCGATGGCTCGCAAGCTCGGCGTCGGCCGGATCCTCTTTGAGCGTCGGCGCATAGAGCTTAGACATATACATTGCTCGAGTCATTTATTTCTCCTCAATAAGCTTGTCGACCTCGGCCATAAGCGCGTCGACAATTTGATCCTCAGCTACTTTACCAATGATCTGGCCATGCGAAAAGAGCAGGGCCTGACCACGTCCGCAAGCAACGCCCAGGTCGGCATCAGAAGCCTCACCGGGGCCATTAACGGCACATCCCATGACGGCAATCGAAAGCGGCGCGGCATAGTTCTTAAGCCGCTCGGTTACTTCCTCAGCGATAGGAATCAGGTTAACCTGGCAGCGGGCGCACGTGGGGCACGAGACAATCTCGGGACCACGGCGACGCAGGCCCAGGGACTGCAGGATACCCCAGGCGACCGGCGGCTCCTCGACCGGATCGGCCGTGAGCGAGACGCGCATGGTGTCGCCAATGCCCTCGGAAAGCAGAATACCCAGGCCCACAGAGCTCTTAATGGTGCCCTGGAGCTTGGTTCCGGCCTCCGTCACGCCCAAATGAAGCGGAACATGGGGGATTTCGCGCGAGAGGGCACGGTAGGTGTCGAGCGTCGTTTGCACGCTATGGGCCTTAGCCGAAAGCACAATGTTCGTAAAGCCGCGGTCTTCAAAATGCTTGACGAAACGCTCGCTCGACATCACGAGCTTTTCGGGCTGCGTGAGGTCGTCGCGCTCGGCGATATCCTGCTCAAGCGAACCGGCATTGACGCCGATACGAATCGCACAGCCAGCAGCACCCGCAGCATCGATCACCGCGTCAACCTTGGCCCAATCACCGATATTGCCGGGATTGATGCGCAGCTTGGCAGCACCAGCCTCAACGGCACCAATGGCGAGCTTATGGTTAAAGTGGATATCGGCGACAATCGGCACCGGAGACTCGGCACAGATGGTGCGGAAACCCTCAAGCGCGGCCTCGGTGGGCACACTCACGCGCACGATATCGCAGCCAGCCTGCGCCAAAGCACGCACTTGCGCAAGCGTTGCCTGGGCATCAGCGGTATCGGTGCAGGTCATGGATTGGACCACCACCGGAGCGCCGCCACCGATCTGCACGCCGCCCACATGCACGGGACGCGTCAGCTCGCGAGGCAAAGGATGGGATAAAGACAATCCAACCACTCCCCTACAGAATAAATCGAAGGATGTCGGAACGAAGCATATAGACAAACAGCAGCGCAAAGAGCGCGATGCCCACATAGCTCACAATCGTCTGGACCTTGAGCGGAAGCTCGCGGCCCGCAATCTTTTGAATGATCTCGATGACCAGCTTGCCGCCATCGAGCGGTGGGATGGGCAGCAGGTTCATAAAGCCAAGCGAGAACGAAATGAGGGCGGCAAACGAAAGGAACGTGGCAGGGCCGGCGGCAGCAGCCTGTGAGGACATAACGCTAATACCCACGATTGAAGAGGACTGGTCGAGAATCTCCATCGTATGCTGCGGCTGGAGCAGGCGCATCACGCCCTCCGCTGTCTGCACGATATAGGAGAACGACAAACGAGCCGACGTGATGGGGTCCAAACGGACCACCTGCGTAGAGGCATACACACCTAGGCGCTCGTCCTCTTTGAGCGCAACCGTGGTCGAATGCTGCTTGCCGTCACGCTCGTACTCGATGGCGATATCGTCC
>DBGFLF010000214.1:0-4038 GCA_048528725.1 Collinsella sp. | reverse complement strand
TTCAGTGGAAAACTCGGTAAGTTAAATTATTTACTTACCAGATTTACAAACAAAAGCAGTTCTTAGCCCTAAAACCAGAACAGGTCAGAAGCAAAATTAACTCCTGACCTGCGATTTTTCTGGTGCCCCCGGGCGGATTCGAACCGTCGACACCCGCTTTAGGAGAGCGGTGCTCTATCCCCTGAGCTACGGAGGCATGTTGTACTAGTGTAGCAGATTTACGCCACTACCATGCAGCGCATAGCCGCTCTTCGAGATAGTCATCTACGACGCTCCTTAATGACTAGTCGTTTAAGAACGTCGCAGGTGACTAGTTGCCTTTGTGGAAGAGGTTTTTGATAACGGAGGGGATGCTCTTGGCGCCCTTGGCCGTCACATCGATAAAGTCGGGCGAACGCACAAGCTTATCCTCGTCGACGTACTTGCGGACCGCGCGCAACGTCTCTTTGTCGTCGCGCGTCGAAAACGTAAAGTGACCGTTGTCCTTGGTGAAGATGGCAAAACGCGTGATCTTCTTGGTGCCGCGTAAAACCTCGGCGGCAATATAGTCGACCTCGTCCCACGGGATTTGAATATAATCCTCGGGATTGCGCTCGTTGTAATACTCGAACGCCTTATTGCCCACCATCACGTTACCGTGGCTGGTAAGCCCCATCAGGCAGGTTGCCGGCGTTGCCAGATCGACCGTGCTGTTCTGAGATTGCGCCATGCGCACCTCGCCCTCCAAATAAAACAATCGGACCGCATCCAGTGTACCCACCGGGTGCGGTCCGTTTCAATGGCTCAAAAGCCCTTGCCTAGCAATTCTCGGTCTTAAGCCGAAACGTGCTTACATGAAGCCGCAGACGCGACCGATGATGCCGATGGCGAAGAGAGCCAGGATGATGACGATCGGGCTGACCTTCTTCTTGAGGAGCTTGCAGACCAGCAGGGTCAGGCACACGGCGGCAAGGCCGGGGATGAGCTGATCGAGGTTGGCCTGAAGCGTGGTGACCTTCACCTGATCAAGGGCGTTAGCACCGATGGAGTTGTACATCGTCAGTGCTTCCTTGACACCCTCAGAACCGGAGGGCAGGTTAGCCCAGTCGATAAAGGCGCCAGCAGACTGCGTGACCTTGGAGACGACCGGGGTGAAGGAGATGGACACCCAGCGCTCGACCAGGGCACCGATGATGAACATGCCCAGGATGGAAGCACCCTCGGTAACCTTGCCCATCAGACCGCCAGAGAGGTCCTTGGCGATGGAGGAGCCGACCTTGTAGCCAAACTCCTGCGTGTACCACAGGAAGGCGTAACGGATGATGTTCCACGCGAAGAAGAACAGCAGCGGACCGGCGATGCTGCCGGACAGGGCCAGGGAAGCGCCCAGAGCGCCCAGAATCGGGCGAAGGGTGAACCAGAAGGCGGGGTCGCCGACGCCGGCGAGCGGGCCCATCATACCGACCTTGACGCCCTGAATGGCGACGTCGTCAATCGGAGCACCGTTGGCGCGCTCCTCCTCGAGAGCGAGGGTAACGCCAATGACGGGGGCGGAAACATAAGGGTGGGTGTTATAGAACTCCAGGTGGCGCTTAAGAGCGGCAATCTGGTCATCCTTGCTGGTGTAGAGCTTCTTGATCGCAGGGATCATTGCGAAGCACCAGCCGCCGTTCTGCATACGCTCGTAGTTCCACGAGCCCTGAAGGAACTGATGACGGAAGCAAACCTTCTTGCGGTCAGCCTTGGTGAGCTGAATCTTGTTCTCTGCCATATGTATCACTCCCCTCCTACTCGTAATCGTTCAGAATGTCGCCGAGCGGGTCACCGGAGCCGCCGCCCATGCCGCCACCCTGCTTGGCCAGATCCTTAAGGCCAAGGTAGATGAGGGCAAGGGAGATGCCGATGAGGCCAAGGGCGATCAGCGTAAGCTGAGGGATGGCAGCAAGGACAAAGCCGAGGATGAAGAACGGCCAGGTCTCCTTGGTGGCCATCATGTTGATGACCATGGCGTAACCGACGGAAGCGACCATGCCGCCGCCGACAGCCATACCGCCGGACAGCCAGTCGGGCATAGCGTTAAGCGCGTTGGTAACAGCCTCGGCCGGGATGATGCACAGAAGTACTGCCGGGATGGCGATACGAAGGCCCTGCATGAGGATAGCAGCGTACTGCCAGCGCTCGATGCCGGAGAAGTCGCCCTTCTCGGCGCAACCGTCCATGGCGTGAGCGATAGCGGTAGCCAGGGTACGGCAGATCATGGTCAGGAACAGACCAGCGACCGACAGCGGGACGGCGACGGCGATGGCGGCGGTAACGGCCTTTGCCGAATCGGTGGCGCCACCGTTGAGGGCGAGCACCATGATGATCGAAGAAGCGACCGAGGCCAGAGCGGCGTCAGGCGCGACAGCGGCGCCGACGTTAGCCCAGCCAAGGGCCATCATCTGGAGCGAACCGCCCAGGAGGATGCCCTCCTGAAGGTGACCGGTTACGAGACCGATAAGCGTGCATGCCACGAGCGGCTGATGGAACTGGAACTCATCCAGAATGCCTTCCATACCGGCAAGCAACGCGACAATCGCAACAAGCAGAATAGTGATTGCAGACATGTATCGGACCCTCCTTTACTATGCTTGAGCGGCCAGTTCGGCCTTAGCTTTCTTCAACATGGCGTCGAGATCCTCGGAGGAATCCGAAGGAACCTTGCGGACCTCGAACTTGACGCCCTTGGCCTTGAGGGCCTCGAGAGTCCTAACGTCATCATCGCCCATAGCGACGGCGTTGGTGACGACGACCTTGCCCTTGGAGTGAGCCATGGAACCGATGTTGACTTCCTTGATGTCGACACCGGCCTCGATGGCCTTGAGCAGATCCTGCGGGTTCTCAAAGAGCAGCATGGCCTTGGTGTCACCAAAGCGCGTGTCCTTGACGACCTCGGCCATCTTCTTGATGGGCACGACGTTGGCATGGACTCCCGGAGGGGCAGCCTGCTCGATCATGGTCTTGCGGAGCTCGTCGTGAGCAACGCCGTCGGAAACCACGATGATGCGGTTGGGGTTGATCTGCTTGGTCCACGTGGTGGCCACCTGACCATGAAGCAGACGGGTGTCGATACGGACGTGGGCGATCTTGATGTGCCCATCGCCGATGACCGTTCCCGGAGGGATGGCGCCTGCAGGAGCAGCGGCGGCCGCAGCCGGCTTCTTCTCCTCGGGCTCCAGAGACTCGGGCTTGACACGCACGCCAGCCTTAGCCTCAGTCACGAGATGTTTTGCGATCGCATGTGCAGTGTTCTTTGCGTCAAAGCGCTGCGAATATGCCTCGATGAGCATAGGCAGGTTGACACCGGTGACGATAGCCCAGGAATCGTGGCCCTCGATGAGCCCGCTGATCTGGTTGAACGGCGTGCCGCCCCACAGATCAACGAGGAAGAGCACCTGCTCCTGGTCTTCGAAGGAAGCGATTGCTTCCTCGACCTTGGCACGGAAGTCGTCGGGGCCCATGCTCGGCTCGAGCGAGACCACGGCAACAGACGGCTGATCGCCAAAGACCATCGAGCCCGTCTGCTTGATTCCAGCTGCCAAGTCCCCGTGGCTAGCAAGAACAATACTTACCATCACATAACCTCCTTTTTGTCTACGTATTTCCTACACGACATGAAAGGAGTATACCTGTTTGCTTTGTGGAATTATAGCTAAAACCGCAAAAGGTTGAATTATTTGTTTAAACGTCTAAGTTTGTTACAAGTTGATTACGTTGCTGGCTTATAGCTCATTGCCTGCTAAAACGTGATTTGCTGATTGTTTTCAAAGACATATAAAGGTGCACCGTTCGTTAAGACCGCTTTTAGGTGAATCCCAATGCGTCTGCGTGCCACCATTTTGTTTAAACAGACATGACTTGACTAACCGAAGCAAATATGTTTAGAACTCTAGCCCATGTAGACATTAGATGTTAGGCGATGTGGAGAGGGTTGGCGGCGTCGACGGCATCGGGGGCGTCGGAGAGGCCGTCAGGAGCAGCGTCTGCCGGGTCCTCGTCGGGGGTCTCGATCTGTTTGAT
>DBGFLF010000213.1:0-2061 GCA_048528725.1 Collinsella sp. | reverse complement strand
CCGGTCAGAAGAAGGACGAGAGCAAGACCGAGGGCGAAAAGAAACAGTCCGAAGACGACGACAAGAGCGGTGCTGACAACCAGGTTCAGGAGCAAAATGACTCCAAAACGGTGACCACTACGACCACGACGACCACCACAACCAAGTCATCTGGCGGCAATATGCCCAAGACGGGCGATCTGATTGTGATGGCGAGCCTTGCCAGCGCGAGCTTGGCCACGCTGGGCGCTACGTCTATCGTAAGTGGTAAGCATAAGCTCGATCAGCAGAAGAAAGCTTCTGGAGAGGACGACTCTGAGGAGTAGGCTCTCAGTTGCCAGATAACTAAATAGTCGGGTCGGGGCCCGGTGCGAATGCATCGGGCCCCGTTTTGTTGTGCAACGATTAGTTGTGCCCCCTCACACCTCTTGTTGCTACCGTTGCCCGATATGTTCGCGCGGCGACATCGGTACATGCGATGCGGTCATTACAATTGGCATCGTGCTGCGATTTAGGGGGAACGTTTTGGTGTCTGAACAGGCAAATGTTGATTGTGCTGCTGGCTTTGGCGTGCGCTTGATCGGCTGTGCCGACGATGCGGTTTTGCCCATTGGCATACACGACTATGCGGAGGCACTTGGTTGCTGCGTGCTGGTTGACAAGACCATGTTTATTGCCGATGTGTTGGACTGCGACGCGTCCGTTGTGGTGTGCTGTCGACCCGAGGGTTTTGGCAAGAGCATGAACTTGTCGATGCTCAGGGCTTTTCTGGAGCGTCCAGCGGTCGGTCGCGCTGGTCAGCGTTTGTTTGCCGATGCTCAGATTTGGGATGCAGACGGCGGGCGCTATCGGGATGAGTACGCTTGCTATCCGGTGATATCGCTGGACTTTTCTGGCGCTGCGAGGCGTAGCCCCGCTGTTTCCGGCGTCGTGCGCGATGCCCTTTCGGGCGAGTGCGCTCGATTGTTGGCGCTCTTGGAGGCTCCGGATTTAGCTCGAGATAAGGTGCGTCACATCGAACGCGTCGCGCGTGGCGTGGCGAGCGCGGACGAGGTTGACTCGGTGCTCGGTGCGCTCATAGAGCTGCTGGAGATTGCCTGCGATGAGCAGGTTGTATTGCTCGTTGATGGGTACGATGCGGCGTGGTCTCGCCGTGCGAGCGCGAGGGACGCTTCCGACGCCGATCCGGCAGAACTACTTGACCGTGTGCTGTTTGACGCCATTGCTGTCGCGGGTCATTCGCTACGCTTTGCTTGTCTGATGGGGGAGTGTCCCCGTCCTGCTGAAGTGGCGCTTTCTTTGCATGGCTGCTCGTATTGTCTGACGACGCCGCTTTCGACCTGGTGTGACCGTTGGTTCGGCTTTTCGGATGCCGAGGTCCAGGCTCTGTTGAATCATGCTGGGCGCGAGGAATACCTTGATGATGCGCGTGAATGGCTCGAGGGGTATCGGTTTGGCAGGGCCTATTGCTCGAGTCCAGAGCGTGTGATCGGTTTTCTGGACCGAGGCTGCACGGCGCCTGTGCGTGCCGATCTGTATGGATATGCCGATTGCCTGAGTAGGGTAGTTGCCGGGTGGAATCTCGACCGCCTTTCGGTCTTGTTTGATTTGCTCGAGGCCCATGGGTGCGCTGAGGTCCCGCTTTGTTTGGGCACTGCAGAGCCAGATGTCTCGCCTGACGATGGCATGTGGACAGCGCTGTATCTGTCCGGTTTTCTCACGACGGATATGACTGAGGAGCCAGAGCATGGCGATCGCCTCCGTGCTTTGCGATTGCCCAATAACGAGCTTCGTCAGGCCTTGCGTCAAGTGATTATTGAGTGGTTTGAGTGTGCCGCAGAAGACATTCGAGACGTCGATGCGTTTCGCGACGGGCTGTGCCGTGGGGACGAGGATACCGTGAGGCGGGCGCTAAGCCGCATCTTGGGAGATGCGGGAATCGGTGCGACCGACCCAGATACGCCGCTGCCATATCATCTGCTCTTGCAGGGGCTCTGCTTTGGCTTACCGGGCTATGCCAATCCTGCCTCGAGGCGAAAGTGTGGCGCAGGTCGCTGGGACATCCAGGTTTTCCCTACGGGT
>DBGFLF010000212.1:0-5041 GCA_048528725.1 Collinsella sp. | reverse complement strand
CCTGCGTCTGGCCGAGGCGTGCCGTGTGGCCCAGGAGCGCGGGTTTGAGTTTGTGGGCACGACGCTCGCCGTCTCGCCGTATCAGCTGTTCGACACCTGCAATGACGTGCTTGAGCGTTTGGCGGCCGCCCATGGGCTCACCCCGGTGATTCGCGATTTTCGCCCGTATTATCCCGAGGCTACGCGCCGTTCGCGCGAACTGGGCATGTATCGACAGAACTACTGCGGCTGCCGCTTTTCTGCTGTCGAGGCGGCCATGGACCGCGCCCGCATCCGCGACGAGCGCAAAGCCGCCAAAAAGTAGTTCGTTTGGGACGTCAGCCTGCTAGGATGTAGAGCGGACTTTAGCTATATAAGGAGTATCCGACGTGTCTATGCGTACCGATGATTTTGACTACAACCTTCCTGAGGAACTGATTGCCCAGGCTCCTGCCGAGCCGCGCGACTCCTGCCGCCTGCTGGTGGTGGATCGCAAAGGCTCCCAGGCGGGGAAGCCGCTGGAGCACGGCGGTACCGTTGAGCACCGCATCTTCCGCGACATCATCGACTATATCGAGCCGGGCGATGTGCTCGTCATCAACAAGACGCGTGTGATGCCGGCCCGCCTGATCGGTCGCAAAGCCGGCTCGGGTGGCGTGGTCGAGACGCTGCTGCTCAAGCGCCGTGAGGATGTTGACCCGCTGGGCCACGTTTGGGAGTGCCTGGTCAAGCCGGGTAAGCGCCTGAAGCCCGGTGCTCAGATTGAGTATCGCGCCGGTGGCGCCCATGCGCCCGAGGGGGCTCCCGTGGTGCTGACGGCCGAGGTCATCGACTTTGTCGCCGATAGCCGCGGAGGCCGTCTGGTGCGCTTTGAGCCGGCCGGCTGCAATGCCGCCGGCGAGCCGCGCACGCTCGACGAGGCCATTCATGCTGCCGGTCACGTGCCGCTGCCGCCCTACATTACCGATTACGAGGGCGATCCCGAGAAGTACCAGACCGTCTACGCCATGAAGGAGGAGCACTCGGCTGCCGCTCCTACGGCGGGTCTGCACTTTACCCCCGAGCTCATGGCCGCTATCGAGGCCAAGGGCGCGAAGTTTGCCGCCGTCGAGCTCGAGGTGGGTATTGATACCTTCCGCTTGGTGGAGGAGGACGACCCCACGCAGCACGTCATGCACACCGAGCGCTACCACGTGTCACAGGAGGTTGTCGACGCCGTGCATAAGGCGAAGGCCGAGGGGCACCGCGTGATCGCCGTCGGCACCACCGCAGTACGCTCGCTCGAGAGCGCCTTTGACGCTGAGGCACCGGTGTCCGATCCGGCCGTGACGGCGCGCTATTTTGAGGGCCGCGAGGATGGGGCCGATACGCTCGGCCGCGGCGACATCGTGGCGCGCGAGAACGCTACGACGCAGCTCTACCTCATGCCCGGCTCGACCTATCACGTGGTCGACGCGCTGATCACGAACTTCCACGTGCCGCGCTCCACGCTCATGATGCTCGTAAGCGCGCTTGCCACCCGCGACCAGATCATGGATGCCTACGCCGCTGCTATCGAAGAGCGCTACCGCTTCTTCAGCTTTGGCGACGCGATGCTCATTTTGTAGGTTACGGCGTTTTACAAACGCCGTAACCGGCCGACGCTGCAAACCCCCCTAAGCGGCAATCTGACGTTCAATCGTCGGGCGTGACCAGAAGGTCAATGCCCTCCTCTTTCACGTCACCTTGCTCGCTTAGGGGTGTTTTCGCTGACTTTGCCAAGGCATCGGCGTTGCCATTGTTGGCACTTGGGGACGTTCCTTTTGTGCCGGCACCTGGGGACACTCCTTATGTCCAAGAGATTGGTGCAAGAGGGGTAGGTTGCCTTGCGTCGATCTAAATGAGTTGCGGTGAGATAGTTCTTGAATTGGCCTTTTTGGGGCTAAACAGGAACTATCTCACCGCAACTGCGTTGAGCGTTTTTTGGCAGCTGGTTTACTTGCTCGCGAACAGCCAGACAAGGATGATCACCAGGATTGCGGCGACGATGCAGACGATGGCGCCGGTGAATTTGATGCGTGAGTCGCGGGTACGCTCGCGCACCGCGTCCTCGGTGGCCTCGAGCTGGGCGACTTCTCGCTCGGTCTCGGCGTGTTCGGCTTTGTCTCGGGCCAAGGATCCTGCAAGCGACTCAGTGATCTCTGGATGGTCATGTACCTCGGTCGCCTGCTCGATGATCGACTGTGCATGTGCGGCATCTGCTTGGGCGTTGGCGATGCTTTGCTCTTGGTCGCGGCGTGCCTTGTCCTCGGCGGCGATCTTCTCGCGCAGTTCGCGCTGGCGCGTCGCGGCGGCAGTCTTCGCCGTCTGCAGCTCGTCGCGCGCGGCATCGGCCTCGGTCGTCACGGCTTGGTGCGCGCGTTTTGCGTCGGCGATAGGGGCTTGAGCCTGCTCGACGGCCTGCTCGGCTGCGGCAAGCGAGTGCTCAAGGTCGGCGGTGATGCGTGGGACATCTTCTTCGGCTTTACGCAGGGCATCTGCCGTGTCGGAGATCTGCATCGAGAGCTCGCTGGTGCGCACCGTATAGTTGGCGGGATTTGCCGAGGGATTGCGTTGCAGCTCGGCATACTCATGACGCAGCGTCTCGAGCTGGGCGTGCGTGGCGTCGACGGTTTGTTGTGCGGCCGCAATGCCGGCGTCTCGCTCGGCCTTCACCTTGTCGCGGATGCGCTTGGAATCCTCAAGACGTCGAACGAGGCGGTTGCCGGTCTCGCGAGAGCTCGCCTCGCGGGCCTCCACGGCATCGAGCGCGGCCTTCAGGCGGAGCTCAGTCGCGTCATCCTCTGTCTTCATTTGTTCGAACTGACCCTTGAGCTCTGTCGCTTTGGCGCCGTGGGCATCACGGTCAATCTCGGCTGCCGCAGCGGTCTTTTGCGCTGTGGCGATCGCCTGACGCTGGTCGGCGACGATCTGCTCGTAGCGGCCTGCGATATCCTGGCGCGTCTCGAGTTCCTCGGCCTGATTGGCAATGCGCTGCTCAAGTTCGGCCAGGTGGGTGCGGGCATCGGCAAGTGCCTTTTTCGCGGCATTCATCTCACGCATGGCCGAGGCGCCCTGGGCGATAAAGGTGCCCACGGCGTTCGCAGTGTTCGAGACAGCGGTCCCCAGATCGCGGCTCGCGGCGGGGGAGTGCGGGGCGGTCGGGCGAGTGGTGTCGGCAGTGTCCGCATCGGCAGCCTGCGGCACGGCGATATTGCCGGTACCGCCTTCGATCACAGAAAAGCCTGCTGCGTGCGGGTCGACCGCATCGGCGCCAATCGTGGGATGCTCGAGCTGCAGAAACGAGGGCATGGTGCTGCCCTGGTCGGCAACCGGAGTCTCGCCGGGTACGAAGGTCGAGGCTGCCTCGGCGGCCTCCTCTTCCTCGGCGTCAACGTCAGCGTCGGCCACGGCGTCTTTCATCGCTTTGACGGCATCCATCATGGAGTCCATGACGGCGTCGAGCTCTTCTTCCGAAGAAACCTCGATAGGGCCCGCAGCTTGCGGAGCGGCATCCTGTACGGGGTCGTCGTCCTGAGCGGGCGCATCGTCGTTTTGCTCGCCGGCATCTTCGGCGCCGGGGGTTTCCGCCGTAGCGCTTTCGTCCAAGATGGGGTCGTCGAGGTCAATATCATCGCAGGTCACAGCGTCGGCATCTGCAGTGACGTCTGCGGAATCATCAATATGCTGTTGAGTCTGGGGGTCCAGCTCGTCTGTCATAGGCATGTGCTCCTCATCGTTGTTTGTCACCCTATGATAAAGACTCGCGCCGACATCCCGCGCGCTGCAGCAAAGTTTCAAAACGTGTTCGATGGCTCGCGTCGATAGCAAAAACTCGGCCACTTTATCCAGTTTGTACTTGACATTCCCTTCGCCGAAAGACGTTGCGCCGTTCGCCTGCCATGGGCTTTATTTTTCACTTGAACCCGCTAAAGTTGCATTTCAGCTTTTGGCGCGTGAAGTTGGATGCGCGCAGTCGACGGGCAGGCCCGTCGCGATTTGAAAGGACTTTATATGGGACTTTTCACTGGTAAGACCGTGATCGTTACCGGCGGCGGCAAGGCCACGCTTAAGGACGGCTCCGCTGGCTCCATCGGCTACGGCATCGATATCGCATTTGCCAAGGAGGGCGCGAACCTTGTCATCACTGGCCGCAACGTCGCCAAGCTCGAGGCCGCCAAGGAGTCTCTCGAGGCCGAGTACGGTGTCAAGGTTCTGCCTGTTCAGGCCGATGTCTCGGCTGGTCAGGACAACGAGGCCGTCGTCCAGAACGTCATCGACAAGGCCATTGAGGAGTTCGGCCGCATCGACGCCGTCGTCAACAATGCTCAGGCCAGCGCCTCGGGTGTGACCATCGCCGACCACACCATGGATCAGTTTAACCTGGCCATTTATTCCGGTCTGTATGCCACCTATCTGTACATGCAGAAGGCCTATCCGCACCTGAAGGAAACCAAGGGCTCCGTGGTCAACTTTGCCTCGGGCGCCGGCCTGTTTGGCAACTATGGTCAGTGCAGCTATGCCGCCGCCAAGGAGGGCATCCGTGGTCTGACTCGCGTTGCCGCCAACGAGTGGGGCAAGGACGGCATCAACGTCAATATCGTTTGCCCGCTTGCTTGGACCGCCGCGCTCGAGAACTTCCAAGATGCCTATCCCGAGGCGTTCAAGGCCAACGTCCACATGCCGCCGGCGGGCCACTACGGCGACGTCGAGAAGGAAATCGGCCGCGTTGTCGTTCAGCTCTGCGGTCCCGACTTTAAGTATATGAACGGCGAGACCGTCACCCTCGAGGGTGGCATGGGCCAGCGGCCGTAGGGGTTACGCGGTTTTACCAAACCGCGTAACGGCTCGACGCTGCGCGGGCCGCATTTGGACAATCTGACGTTCAACTTCAAGGGCGCGACCAGAAGGTCAGCGCCCTTTCGTTACGGGCTTTAGCCTGTGCGGGGCGCGCAGCGCGCCGCATCAGAAACCACCCGCTATGCGGGTGGGGCCAAACGGCTTTACAAAGCCGCCCCCTCGCCGGACACTTGCGATTGTTCAG
>DBGFLF010000211.1:0-5530 GCA_048528725.1 Collinsella sp. | reverse complement strand
CCGAGCAGCTCCGCGATATCTACGCCGGCAAGATTACCAATTGGAAAGAGGTCGGTGGCGAGGACCTGAGGATTCAGGTCATCAACCGAGACGAGGCGTCCGGTACGCGCGAGGCCTTCCGTACCATCGTGATGGATGGCACGCCGTTCGATCGCCGCTCGGCTGTTCTTTCGGGTACGGGCCAGGTGCGCGACGTGGTATCTCGTTCGCGTGGGGCCATCGGCTACATTTCACTGGGCTTCGTCGATAGCCTCAACGCCAATACCTCGGTCAAGGCCGTCTCGGTCAATCATGTTGAGGCGTCCGAGAAGACGGTCGCGAGTGGCGGCTATCCCATCTCGCGCGACCTTTACTTCTTTGTGAAGGGTGTGCCTTCGCAGCAGGCGCAGGATTACATCGACTATGTGACGTCCGAAAAGATGGACAAGCAGATTCGCGAGGCGGGCTTTATTCCCGTCACCAACGACGAGAAGGGGAGTGAGTAGCATGGAAGCACAGGAAAACTCCCAGACTGAGCAGAATGTTCAGACGCCCAAGAAGCGCGAGCTGGCGCTCGTATCGCGCAGTACCTATATCAAGGAGAAGGCGCTGCAGTGGATCTTCTTTGCCTGCGCGTTCTTGGCGGTCGTTACCGTCATCCTGATTTTTGTCTTTACCACGTACTCGGCGCTGCCCGTCTTTACTGACATCGGTCTGGCTGACTTCTTTAGCTTTACGTGGGCGCCTTCCGAGGGCCACTACGGCATCTTGTCGCTGCTTGCCGGCTCGGGTCTGGTGACCGTCGGTGCGCTCGCCATGGGCGTGCCGCTGGGCGTGGGTACGGCCGTTTACCTGGTCGAGATTGCCAGCAAGCGCGTGCGCAAGCTCATCAGCCCCGCCGTTGACCTGCTGGCGGGCATACCCTCCATCATCTACGGCTTCTTTGGCATGATCATCATCCGCCCGTTTATCGCACAACTGACCGGCGGCCTTGGTTTTGGTGCGCTGACGGCGTGGTTTGTGCTCGCCATCATGATCGTCCCTACCATCACCACGCTCACCATCGATGCTCTCAATTCCATTCCCATGGGCATTCGCGAGGCATCGTATGCCATGGGCGCCACAAAGTGGCAGACCATCTATAAGGTCGTGCTACCTGCCGCGAAGCTGGGTATCGTTGATGCCATCGTGCTGGGTATGGGCCGTGCCATCGGCGAGACCATGGCCGTGCTCATGGTCGTAGGTAACGCCCCGGTTATTCCCGACAGCATTGCGAGCCCCATCTCGACGCTCACGAGCCAGATTGCGCTCGACATGAGCTATTCCTCGGGTCTGCACCGCTCGGCGCTGTTCGGCATGGGTGTGGTCCTGTTTATCATCTCCGCCACGCTGGTGGGTATCGTCCGTCTGATTTCCAAGAAGAAGAGGGGGTAGGCTATGTCCGATTCCGTTGACACGACGGTCGATACGACCTCGTCGCGCGAGCGCATCAAGCGTGCCCTTTCCCACGGCAAGAAGGGCCGCATCAACAAGGACCTGTCCAACAAGATCATGCTTGGCGTGTTTCGTGCCGCTGCCTACATCACCACGCTGGTGCTGGTCGCTATCATCGCCTACGTGGTCATCAACGGCCTGCCACACATCTCGCTCGACTTTATCTTCGGTTGGCCCCAGGGCGTCAACGCCGAGGGCGGAATTTGGCCCACGATCGTCTCGACCGTCTACGTGACGGCGCTCGCCATGCTTATCTGCACGCCGATCGCTGTGCTGGCAGCCGTCTATCTGGCCGAGTACGCCAAGCAGGGCAAGGTCGTCGAGCTCATTCGCTACGCTGCTGACGCTTTGGCCTCGGTGCCCTCCATCGTTATGGGCCTGTTTGGCTACGCCTTGTTTGTCGAGGCTATGGGCCTGGGCCTTTCGATGGTCTCGGCCGCTCTGGCGCTCGCGCTCTTGATGCTTCCCATCGTCATGCGCACCACCGAAGAAGCCATTCGCGCCGTTCCGCGCTATATCCGTTGGGGCGCGTACGGCCTGGGCGCTACCAAGTGGCAGGTCGTCTCCAAGATCGTGCTTCCTTCGGCCTTTGGCCGCATTGCCACGGGCATCGTCCTTGCCATCGGCCGTGCCATCGGCGAGACCGCCGTGGTGCTCTACACCATGGGCCAGGCCATCAATCTACCTATTTCGCCGCTCGATTCCGGTCGTCCCATGACCGTTCACCTGTACCTGCTTGCCAACGACGGCATCAACATGAACGCAGCCTACGGCACCGCGCTCTTGCTGATGGTGATCATTTTGGCCTTCAACCTGTTTGCGCGCTTCCTGTCGCGCAAGCGTCGCTAGTTAAGGAGTCCCATGTCCGTTTATCAGTCCGCTCCCGCGTTGGAGCAAGCGGCCATTACGGCCAAGGATTTCAACTTTTGGTACGGTGACTTTCATGCGCTGACGGGGCTTGACCTCAACATCGCCAAAAACGCCATCACCTCCTTCATTGGCCCTTCGGGCTGCGGCAAGTCGACGTTTTTGCGCTGCATCAACCGCATGAATGACCTGATTGAGGGCACGCGCGTCGAGGGCACCATGACGCTCGACGGCAACGATATCTATGCCGAGGGTGTCGATCCGGTCGATCTCCGTCGTCGCGTGGGCATGATCTTTCAGCAGCCCAACCCGTTTCCCAAATCCATCTACGAGAATGTCGCCTTTGGCCCTCGTCTGCAGGGCGTGACTAGCAAAAGCGACCTCGATGACATCGTGGAAGAATCGCTCAAGCGCGCCAACCTCTGGAAAGAGGTATCCAATCAGCTCAACAAGGATGGTTTGGCGCTCTCGGGCGGTCAGCAGCAGCGTCTGTGCATCGCGCGCGTGCTTGCGGTGCAACCCGATGTCCTCCTGATGGACGAGCCCTGCTCCGCCATCGACCCCACTTCCGTCTCTAAGGTCGAGGATCTGATGGCCGAGCTGGCGCCCGAGATGACGATTATCATCGTCACGCATTCAATGCAGCAGGCAGCTCGTATCAGTGACTACACCGCGTTCTTCTTGCAGGAAGTTGCCGGCGAGCCCGCTACGCTCATCGAGTATGGTCAAACCGACGCGATCTTCACCAGCCCGGT
Source organism: Collinsella sp. (assembly GCA_048528725.1). GTDB lineage: Bacteria > Actinomycetota > Coriobacteriia > Coriobacteriales > Coriobacteriaceae > Collinsella. The sequence goes on along the minus strand of DBGFLF010000211.1, from coordinate 2,435 downwards.
GGACTCGCGGACGGAAGACTATATCACCGGCCGCTTTGGCTGATCGGTGCGACTAGTCCCAAGCCGATCGGATCTGGTCCGGTGCGTATTCACTGTGCGGGCGGCATGACCGCACCCAACTGATTGGAGTGAACCATGCGCAAACTGTTTTCCCGTCAGCTCATCGAGGCCCGTCACGAGATGCTGAGCATCTACGAGGCCGTCGATCTGGCCCTCCACGATGCCGTGAAGGCCTATGTGACCGACGACCGCAAGCTCGCCACCAAGACCAAGAAGCGCACGCTTTCGATTGACGCACGCTGCGCCAACCTGGAGGCCGTCTGCTACAACCTGATTGCCACGCAGTCACCGGTCGCCTCCGACTTCCGCTTGCTGCAGACGATCATCTACGTCGACTTTAACCTGCAGCGCATGACCGATAAGGTTCGCCAGATTTGCCGCGCCACGCGTCATATGATCAAGGCCGACATCTCGCTGCCCAAGGAGCTTGTCGGCACGGTCGAGGCCGAGGCTGAGGCCGTCTACCAGGTGCTGGGCTCTTCGCTTTCTGCGCTCGTCACCAACGACATGTCTATCATCTGCAACTTGGCCGTCGAGGACGAGCCAGTGCACGCCGCCTACGAGAAGTTCTTCCGCACCTTTAACCGCATGGACACGGGCGATTTTATGGACGACGACAGCAACTATGACGACCTGCGCCGCGCCATCATGGTATCGCGCTATCTCGATCGCATCGCCTCGATTTCCATCGATGCCGCCTGCCGTCTGACCTTCCTGTTGACCGGACAGCGTATGACTGCCGGTGATATCGCCTGCACTGATGAGGATGAGCTCGAGAGCATGCGCGTGCCTTCGGGCGAGGGTGTTATCATGAGGCCCGCCGTCGATGCACGCTACGTTGCCAAGGTGCCCGTTAACGAGGTCAGCGAGGGTCTTCGCTACCTGCTCGATCATCTTGAGGATGAGGACGATGGCGAGGACGACGAGGAGTAAGTAACCCCGTTCGTCGAAAGATTGTAAATACCTAAGTGAGCGCGGCCTTGCACATGCGGGGCCGCGCTCTTGCGTTAGCATGGGACTACTTGTTTGGCTGTCAGCGGAGGCGATTGGCAATGGATAACTATTTGGACTTGATGCGCGCTCGCCGCGAGCAGATTCTGGAACGTTTTTATGCGGCGCTCGATCGCGCGGGCCGTCCCCACGACGCCGCGCGCCTCATTGCCGTGTCCAAGACCGTTGGTGTCGATGAGACCGTTGCCGCCATCCAGGCGGGGTATCGCCATTTTGCCGAGAATCGCCCGCAGGAGCTGGTTCGCAAGCTCACAGGTTTGGCGGAGCATCCGGAGCTGCCCGAGGTGCGCTTCGATATGATCGGCAACCTGCAGACCAATAAGATCAATGCGGTGCTGGGCTCAGCCGAGCTGATTCACTCGGTGGGTTCGCTGCATCTGGCGCAGGCGATCTCGAGCCGTGCTGCCCGCAAGATTGAGGCAGGCGAACTCGCCGGCCCCCAGCGTGTGCTCATTGAGGTCAATGTGAGTGGTGAGGAGTCGAAGGGAGGCTTTTCGCCCGATGAGATTCGCGCCGCCGCGGGTGAGCTTGCGGAACTTGAGGGAATTTGCGTACAGGGGCTTATGACTATGGCGCCCCGGGGGAATAAGGATGTGGCGCGCCGCACCTTTGCGGGGCTTCGTGAGCTGAGGGATGAGCTGGAGGCGGCGCATCCCGATTTGAACCTGCCTGAGCTTTCCTGCGGCATGAGCGAAGACTTTGAGCCTGCCCTTGAGGAGGGCTCTACGCTCGTTCGCCTGGGCAGGGTAGTATTTAGCCCGGAGTTTGCAGTAAAATAAGGCTCTGAAGTGCGCACTGATTATCGGGGCGCCTGCACTAAACCGCGAGAGGACACAACCATGGGCTTCCTTGACGAGATTAAAAATAAGATGCACCTGGGCGGCCAGCAGGGTTACGACCAGGGTTATGGCCAGGACGACGACTACGGCTACGATGATGGCTATGACGATGGCTATCAGGGCAACGGCTACAGCGGTGCTTCGGGCGAGGGCTTCTACACCCAAGACGAGCCGAGCAACGGCCTGCTTGGTCAGACGCGCCGTGGTGAAGCTGAGTCGGTTGCCGTGTATACACGCTCCGGGCAGCTGGTCGGCGATGACTCCCGCCATGCCACGACGTATAACCCGCCTTCGCGCTCGCAGGACAGTGTTGCGAGCGGTTATCGTCCTGGTGCCTATGACACGCCGTCGAGCTACGCCGAGAACACCCGCGCCCGTGCCGCCGCTGCGCCTGCGCCTGCACCGAGCGATGCCTCGGCCTATGCGAGCAATATCATCAACGCCACACCGCAGCTGCCGGCCTATGTCCTGCGCCCCGAGAGCTATGACGACGTGGAGACCGTGGTGCGCCGCGTTCGCACCAAG
>DBGFLF010000210.1:0-2185 GCA_048528725.1 Collinsella sp. | reverse complement strand
CGTGACGCCCTCTGGCTGCGGCGCAAGCTGCGCGGGTGCGCCAACGATCTTGCGTGGCTCGATCTTGACGGGCGCACCGGTCTTGCGGATGGTGCTGAGGGCGCTGAGGGCGGCGTCATCGCCTATCGCCGCGATAACGGCTGGGCGTGTGTGACGAACTTCGGTGCAGCACCCGTGGAGCTGCCGGCGGGCAGGGTCCTGCTCACCTCATCACCGCTTGCAGACGGCAGGCTCGCACAGGACAGCTCTGCCTGGATCATGCTCGGTGAGATGTAGGGGCATCTCGCTGCGAGCCTGCGTTTGTCCGCGCCTTTCGTGACGACTGATGCCCTCGCGAGAGCGTCGCAAAACTTTTCAAAAAAAGTTCTTGCATAGGATGCGGGCATCACGTAAGATTAATCCTCGTAAGCGGACATGGCTCAGTTGGTAGAGCACAACCTTGCCAAGGTTGGGGTCGCGGGTTCGAGCCCCGTTGTCCGCTCCATTTGGGCGTTTAGCTCAGGGGGAGAGCGCTTCCCTGACACGGAAGAGGTCAGAAGTTCAAATCTTCTAACGCCCACCAAATGTTCGCAGCTCAGAGGCTATGTCCTCTGAGCTGTTTTGTTTTGCTACCAAGCACGCCGTCAAATATGCCAGCAAATATTGATCCAAGGTCCCCGTAGAGGTGCCGGCAGATTGCATACGTCCTGGCCGATCGTGACCGCAACATGTTGGTCAAGCACAATCTTTTGGAATCTTTTGGCGTGAGCGGCTTGGTTTTGGTAGGATTTGTCAGCGGCTTGACTAAGGGGGTTTTATAACTGCCATGCAGGTAGCCGTGTTGGTAACGTTTTACCGACTTGCCAAGAACCCCTCATAATTAATGCGTCTGCAAAATGACTAATTGCTTTGACCTGCTGAAACACTATATGTTGTGTTTGACCTAAAAAAAGAATACAGGATATAGATGCCTCTTTGTCGTATGATAGATGGCGGACAGAGAACGAGAACCTTATTCGCCCCATTTGGACACGTCTTTGAGCCGCTTGATCGGCCGCGAGGATTGTCCGCATGAGGACTTATGGTTTATCGAGAACACAGATTGCGCGACGGCGCCGCAAGACAGGGGCAAGCCCTGCCGGGTATCGTTTGGCTCTGAAGCGCGATGAGGCTACGATGCGAAAGAGGCAAGAGGATGAAGATCATCAAGCGCAGCGGCACCGAGGTTGTCTTTGACATCGATAAGATCGTCAATGCCATCCGTGCCGCAAACTTGGAGGTCGAGGAGAGCTCTCGTCTTACCGACCGCCAGGTGGTTTACGCGGCGCAAAACGTCGCCGAGGCATGCGAGAACGCGGGCCACACTGTTTCGGTCGAGGAGATTCAGGATTTGGTCGAGGACGAGATCATGCGTCTCGACTGCTACGAGGTTGCCCGCCACTACATCATCTATCGCTATGTTCAGAGCCTGAAGCGCCAGAAGAACACGACCGATGACAAGATCCTGTCGCTGATCGAGTGCAATAACGAAGAGGTCAAGCAGGAGAACTCCAACAAGAACCCGACCGTCAATTCCGTTCAGCGTGACTACATGGCCGGCGAGATCTCCAAGGACCTGACTCAGCGTGTGCTGCTGCCTCAAGAGATCGTGGATGCCCATAATGAGGGCCTGATCCATTTCCACGATTCGGATTACTTTGCCCAGCACATGCACAACTGCGATCTGGTGAACCTGGAGGACATGCTCCAGAACGGCACTGTTATCTCGGGTACGCTGATCGAGAAGCCGCACAGCTTCTCGACCGCCTGCAACATCGCGACGCAGATCATCGCCCAGGTTGCTTCCTCCCAGTACGGAGGCCAGTCGATTTCGCTGACCCATCTTGCCCCGTTCGTCGAGGTGAGCCGTCAAAAGATTCGCGGCGAGGTCGCTCGCGAGCTCGAGGAGCTCGGTGTCTCTGCGTCTGCCGAGAAGGTCCGTGAGGTCGTTGAGGACCGTCTGCGTGACGAGATCCGTCGCGGCGTCCAGACGATTCAGTATCAGGTCGTGACCCTTATGACCACCAATGGCCAGGCGCCGTTCGTGACGGTCTTTATGTATCTTAACGAGGCCCGTACGCCTCAGGAGAAGCACGACCTTGCCATGATCGTGGAGGAGACGCTTCGCCAGCGCTATGAGGGCGTTAAGAACGAGGCCGGCGTATGG
>DBGFLF010000209.1:0-4487 GCA_048528725.1 Collinsella sp. | reverse complement strand
TCGCACTCGATATCATCGACCAGCGCCATAAACTCCTCGTACGTGGAGCAGCGCACCACCCGAGCGCGCCAAGCGGCAGCATGAGGCATGCCCTTTAAGTACCAGCTTGCATACGTACGGGCGCGCGACATAAGCGGCAGAAGCTCGTGCGTCAACGTCAGGTGCTCACGCAAAGCCTCCAGGCGCTCGACCGAGGAGCGAGAAGGAACCGGCGTGCCATCGAGTGCAAGGGCTCGGGCATCGCCGAACACCCACGGATTGCCGTAGATTCCGCGCGCGATAAACACCGCGCTGGCACCCGAGCCGTGCAGATGCTCAGCAGCGTCCTCGGCCGAGAACACATCGCCCGAGCCAATCACGGGAATCTCGACGGCGTCGGCAACCTCATCGACGACAGACCAATCGGCCTGGCCCGTATAAAGTTGCGTGGCACAACGACCGTGCACGGCAACTGCAGAGGCGCCCGCCCCTTCGAGCATCTGGGCAAACGTTGCGGCGTTGCGGTCCTCGGCATAAAAACCCTTGCGGATCTTCACGGTCACGGGAACATGCGCCGCGCCCACCGCTGCCTCAACAATCTTCTCGGCCAGGTCGGGCGTGCGCATGAGCGCCGAGCCCTCGCCCTTGGTTACGACCTTGCGAGCCGGACAGGCCATATTGATATCGATGAGCGACAGACGATCGCCCACGCGTTCCTCGACGGCAGCGACGGCACTCGCAAACTGATCGGGCTTAGAACCAAAGAGCTGCACGCAAATCTGCTGCTCCTCGACAGCCGGCAACACCAGGCGCCACGTCTTGTTGCTGGCATAGGCAAGGCCCGCCACGCTCACCATCTCGCTATAGGCAAGATGGGCACCGCGACGGCGACACATGATGCGATAGGCGGGGTCGGTTACGCCCGCCATGGGAGCCATAAGGAACGGCTGCTCGGCATAGGCGCCCAGCAGCCGCTTGCTGAATTCAGAAAGCGCCATGGACCTACTCGTCCACCTTGAGAATCGCCATAAAGGCCTCCTGCGGAACCTCGACCGAGCCGATGGCCTTCATGCGCTTCTTGCCCTCTTTTTGCTTCTCGAGCAGCTTGCGCTTTCGCGAGATATCGCCGCCGTAACACTTGGCCAGCACGTCCTTACGACGTGCCGTAACGGTGGAGCGGGCGATGATCTTGTTGCCGATGGCGCCCTGGATAGGCACCTCGAACAGCTGTCGCGGGATGATCTCCTTGAGCTTGTCGCACAGGCCGCGGGCCAGGCCATAAGCCTTATCCTTGTGCACGATAAACGACAGCGCGTCCACCTCGTCGCCCGAAAGCAGGATGTCGAGCTTGACGAGCTCGGAGGGGCGATATTCGTTGAACTCGTAGTCGAGCGAGGCGTAACCCTTGGTGCGGCTCTTGAGCTGATCGAAGAAGTCCAAGATGAGCTCGGCGAGCGGCATATCAAAGCGCATCTCGACCGATTTGCTCGTCAGGTGGATCATATCGGTCGTGACGCCACGGTGCTCGATAGCGAGCTGCATGACGGCACCCGTATACTCGGGCGGGCAGATGATCTTTGCCTTGAGGTAGGGCTCTTCGATACGCTCGATGCGCGTGGCCTCGGGCAGATCCTGCGGGCTGCGGACATCGACCATCTCGCCGTCAGTCTTGTACACGTGGTAGTCGACCGAGGGGCTCGTGGCGATCAGGTCCAGATTGAACTCGCGCTCCAGGCGCTCTTTGACGACCTCCATGTGAAGCAGGCCCAGGAAGCCCACGCGGAAGCCAAAGCCCAGCGCCACCGACGTCTCAGGCTCCCACACCAACGACGGATCGTTGACGTGCAGCTTATCGAGCGCGTCGCGCAGGTTCTCGTAGTCCTTGTTGTCGATGGGGAACAGGCCCGTGTAGACCATAGGCTTGGCCTCGCGGTAGCCCGGCAGCGGCTCGGGGCAGGGGTTCGAAGCCCACGTAAGGGTATCGCCTACGCGCACGGCCTCGGGGTCCTTCAGACCCGTGACCACGTAGCCGACCTCGCCGACGGTCAGAGAATCGACCGGCGTCTCGGCAGGGCGCTTGACGCCCACGCCGTCGACCAGGAAGTCGCCCTTGGCCTGCATCATACGCAGGGTATCGCCCTTTTTGATGGAACCGTCAAAGACGCGCACCGTGGCGACGACGCCGCGGTACTCATCGAAGTACGAATCCAGAATCAGTGCCTTGAGAGGGGCATTTGCATCGCCCTTGGGAGGCGAGATCAAAAAGACGATGGACTCCAGCAGATCGTGGATGCCCTCGCCGGTCTTGCCCGACACGCACACGGCATCGTCGGCGGGAATGGCTAAATCGTCTTCGATCTCGGTCTTAACCTCGTCGGGGTGCGCCGAGGGAAGGTCGATCTTGTTGATGGCCGGAACAATGTCCAAGTTGGCGTTCATGGCGAGCGTCGCGTTGGAAACGGTCTGTGCCTCGACGCCCTGAGTGGCGTCCACGACGAGCACCGCACCCTCGCAAGCGGCAAGCGAACGCGAGACCTCGTAGGTGAAGTCCACGTGGCCCGGCGTATCGATCAGGTTGAACTGATACGTCTCGCCGTCGTCGGCGTCATAGGACACGCGGACGGCATTGGACTTGATCGTGATGCCGCGCTCGCGCTCGATGTCCATGGTGTCGAGCAGCTGCGACTCCATGTCGCGCTCATCGACGGTATGGGTGAGCTCGAGGATGCGGTCACTGATCGTGGACTTGCCATGGTCGATATGCGCAACGATCGAGAAGTTACGGATGTGGGAAATGTCAATTGAAGTATTCATGCGGACTATCTTACCCGAGCGGTACAAAAAATGGAGCCTGTTCCATAAAACAGGCTCCATTTATGCGCGTAATCTGTGTGGTGTGAAATTTACAACTTAAGCGTTGATGCTGTTCACGAGCTTGGCAAGACCGGACTTGCGGTTAGAAGCCTGGTTCTTGTGGATGACATGCTTAGCGGCAGCCATGTCGAGACGCTTGGTGACGGTCTTGAGGGCAGCCTGGGCCTTCTCGGCGTCGCCCTCGGCGACGGCGGACTGGACGTGCTTGGTCAGCGTCTTGAGCTCGGACTTGACAGCCTTGTTACGCATGCGAGCTGCCTCATTGGTGCGGATACGCTTCTTCTGAGACTTGATGTTTGCCACTTCTGGAGTTCCTTTCGAGTTCCTTGCAAAAAATGTATGACACCTCTGAGACACGGTGAGGTCATGCAAGCGCCTACTATAGCACGCTCCCCCTCAAAGGGATAGAACGAATTTGTCAAATAGGCAGGTATCATCACGATTTTCTCAAGATGTTCGTAATCCAGAGTAAAAGCGCGGTCTCCGAATCGGCCGAACCCTTGAGCGCGAGCTCCACATCGACGGCACCCTCGAGCGCGGCAACGAGCTCGGACATCGAAAAACGACGTGCCCAGGTAAGATGATTCTTGACCTGCCAGGCCTGAAGCTTGAGCGTCGCGGCGAGCTCACGCCCCTGTCCACGCCCATCGAGCGCCTTGGCGACGATCAGCTCACGGATGCGACCGCATAGCAGCGTGTAGGTCCACACGTAGCTCTTGGAGGGCAGAAGCTTAAAGAGCTCGAGCGAACGCCGCATATCGCGAGCCGAGACGGCATTGAGGAAGTCCCAGGGCTGAACCTCGGCCGTGCGCACGATCCAGCGCTCCACGTCGGCAAGCTCAATCTGGGGCGCCTCGACCATCTGGGCGAGCTTTGCCAGGTCGTTATCGAGCATGCGCGTGTTTTCGCCCGAACGCGAGACGAGCTCCTCGGCAGCAGCCGTCGAGATGGACTTACCGTGCTGCGTCGCCATCTGCTGAACACGGCGCGGCAGTTCCCAGCGCTTGGTACCCGAGCAATCGACGATAGCCTTCTTGTCGATCTTGGCGATTGCCTTATACAGGCGCGTATTCTTGGCAAGTGAGTCGGCGATAATGAGACAGACCGTCGTGGGGCTGGGACTTGCGAGGTACTCGACGAGCGGTTCAGAAATCGCCTTGGAAAGCTTGGAGCAGCCGTCGAGGATCACCAGGCGAAACTCGCTACCCATAGGAAAGGTATTGAGCGAGCCGATGATCGACTCGATATCGGGATCTTTCGTCATGTCGCGTTCATCGAGGTTGAACTCAACCATACCCGACTTTTCCAAGCGAGCTTTCATACGCGAGACGGCGTGGTCGCGCTTGACCCCATCGGTACCGACGATCAGATATGCCGGCAGCAGACCGGTTTCGGACATTGCGCTCCCCTCTCGCAGACACTCGAATTCGTACTGTGCCATTTTAGCCCAGGGGTTGTTCCTGCGCCAACGGCAGCATCACGGTCGCTGGCATCGCATCGCAAAGCCCTTCGCGGTCGGCGTGACGGTAATGTCGCCGTGTTCGATGGTGCATGCGAACGCACCACCCGCTTCCTTAACGGCATCGATGCAGGCATCCGACGGATGGCCGTAACGATTCCCCTCGCCGGCGCTC
>DBGFLF010000208.1:0-2564 GCA_048528725.1 Collinsella sp. | reverse complement strand
GACAACTCTAAACAGTCCATCGTGAGCTTTGTACGCCAGGGCGAGGACGTCGATGACGACCTGGTGATTCTAATCAACTTTGACCCGGCGAGCTACGAGAGCTTCCGCGTGGGTGTGCCGCGCGAGGGTGACTGGGAGGTTATCTTCGATTCCGACCGTCCCGAGTTCGGTGGCAGCGGCTATGCCGGCGAGGAGCCTTACACCTGCTCGAGCGAGCCCTATCCCTGGAACGGGCAGATGGACTCCATCGAGATTAAGGTGCCCGGCCTGGCAGGCGTGGTGCTCAAGCGCCGCGGTCCCAGCAGCTATAAGCCGCCCGTGGTCGAGGAGCCCAAGAAGGCGACGCGCAAGCGTGCGTCCTCGGTGAAGCCCAAGGCCGCGGCTGCTAAGAAGGCTCCGGCTAAGGTGAAGGCTACCAAGCCCGCTGCCAAGGCTTCGGCCAAGTCCACCACAGCCAAGAAGGCAGCCACCAAAAAGGCTGCTCCCAAGGCCAAGGCAGCTGCTGTTAAGGCTCCTGCCAAGAAAGCGTAACAAAGCCGTTACCGCTGTAATTACCCGCCCCTCTGGGGCGTAGGATGTAAGTCATAACCGTTCCGGGAGATATCCCCGGGGGAAAGGAACGTATGAACAAGATCTTCGACAACAAGCAGGAGTTTACCGAGCTCTATCGCGATGCCGTCATGAGCATCAGCGGCAAGAGCGTCGAGGCCGCCAGCGACCTTGACCGATTTAATGCCCTGGCCAAACTCGTGGCCGAGAAGGCGCGCACCGTCGCCACCAAGAGTGACGCCCGCGCAGCGTCCGAGGGCAAAAAGCGCGTGTACTACTTCTCGATTGAGTTTTTGATCGGCCGCCTGCTCGATAACTACCTGCTCAACTTTGGCGTGCGCGACATGGTCGCCGAGGCACTCGACGACATGGGCTTCGACCTGTCCGTCATCGAGAACCAGGAGCCCGATCCGGCTCTGGGCAACGGTGGCCTGGGCCGTCTGGCCGCGTGCTTCCTGGATTCCATGGCAGCCGAGGGCATTGCCGGCTACGGCAACGGTATGCGCTACCGCTACGGCCTGTTTAAGCAGGAGATCGTCAACGGCAGCCAGGTCGAGGCCACCGACGAGTGGCTCACCCACGGCTATCCCTGGGAGGTCCGTCGCCAGGACAAGGCCGTGACCATCAAGTTTGGTGGCCGCGTTGAGGGCTTTGAGGAGAACGGCCGCACGTTCTACCGCACGGTGGACACGCAGGACATCCTGGCCGTTCCCTATGACATCCCCGTTGTGGGCTATGCCGGCGAGACCGTCAACAAGCTGCGCGTCTGGGCCGCCGAGCCGGTCGAGGAGCACTTCGATCTGGAGGCCTTCAACCGCGGCGACTACGCCCTGGCCGATGCCGAGCGCGCCGAGGCCGAGGCCATCAGCGCCATCCTCTACCCCAACGACGCCGGCGAGCACGGCCGTCTGCTGCGCCTGAAGCAGGAGTACCTGTTTGTATCGGCCGGCATCTACAGCCTGCTCGACACCTTTGAGAAGGAGCACGGCGCGAACTGGGAGCTGCTGCCGCAGTTTGTGGCTATCCATACCAACGATACCCACCCCGCCATGTGCGGCCCCGAGCTCATGCGCATCCTCATCGACGAGAAGAAGCTCGAGTGGGACGACGCCTGGAACATCGTGACACAGGTCGTGAGCTACACCAACCACACCATCCTGCCCGAGGCTCTGGAGAAGTGGCCCATCGGCACGTTCTCCAAGCTCCTCCCCCGCGTGTACCAGATCATCGACGAGATCAGCCGCCGTTGGCACGAGTCGTTCGACACCACGCAGGAGGGCTGGCAGGAGCGTCTGCGTCAGACCGCCATCCTGTGGGACGGCGAGATTCGCATGGCCAACCTGTCCGTGATCTGCAGCCACAGCGTCAACGGCGTGGCAAAGATCCACTCCGACATCATCAAGAACATCGTGCTCAAGGACTTCTATGCCCTGACGCCCGAGAAGTTCAACAACAAGACCAACGGCATCTCGCACCGTCGCTTCTTTGCCGAAGCCAACCCCACCTACGCCAAGCTCGTGACCGAGGTCATTGGCGATGGCTGGCTGAAGGACGCCTTTGAGCTTGAGAAACTCAAGGAGTTCCAAAACGACACCGAGTTCCTGAAGGCCGTGGGTGCCTCCAAGCGCGCCAACAAGGAGCGTCTTGCCGCCTACGTTAAGGCCGAGACCGGTCTGGTTATCGACCCCAACACCGTCTTCGATGTTCAGGTGAAGCGCTTCCACGCCTACAAGCGCCAGCTCATGAACATCATGAAGGTGATGGACATTTACAACCGTCGCATCGCCGATCCCAACTTCCACGTGACGCCGACGACCTTCATCTTTAGCGGCAAGGCTGCCTCGAGCTACACCTTTGCCAAGGAGACCATCCGCCTCATTAACTCCGTGGCCGACGTCATCAATAATGACCCGCGCGTCAACGAGGTCATGAAGGTCTGCTTTATCCCCAACTTCCGCGTGAGCAACGCCCAGCTCATCTACCCTGCCGCCGAGATCTCGGAGCAGATCTCCACG
>DBGFLF010000207.1:0-5403 GCA_048528725.1 Collinsella sp. | reverse complement strand
CACAGCAGGTCGAGGCCGGCGGGGCCCATGCCCTGGTAGGCGTAGGGGGAGGTGCGGGGCTTGTAGGCGCCACCGCGCAGCATCGTGGCGCCGGCGGCCTTCACGCGGCGTGCGATGCGGATGAGGTTCTCGCCCTCGACGGAGCAGGGACCGGCGATGACCTGGAACTGGTCGCCGCCGATCTTGACGCCGTGACCGCAGTCGATGACGGAGTCCTCGGGGTGGAACTTGCGGTTGGCGCGCTTGAACGGCTCGGAGACGCGCTGCACGCGCTCGACGACATCCATGGACTCGAGCAGGAACGGGTCGATCTTGGTCGTATCGCCCACCAGGCCGATAATCGTCTCGTTCTCGCCGCGCGAGACGTCGGTCTTCAGGCCTTTTTTCTCAATCCAGCTGACGATATGGCTTACGGCCTCGTCGCTGGCGCTTTGCTTTAAAATTGCAATCATGGTGTGCCTCTCACCTCGATGGATAACTTTTGCAAAAACGGCCCGCATCGCGAGCCGTGTATATATGGTGCATGAGAGTTTATACTATCTGACTCGCTTTTGCCTTCTAAAGTGGGCCGTTGCGCCGCGTCTTCCTCGGAATTGCAAAGCTTTTTCTTTTATTTTGATAGCCCGTGGCGCACTTGGGTATAATGCCAAACGTTGGCCCTATTAGCTCAGGGGATTAGAGCGTCTGCCTCCGGAGCAGAAGGCCGTTGGTTCGAATCCAACATGGGGCACCATCGAACGTAAGACCGTCCGAACCTCGCATGGTCCGGGCGGTTTTTCTTATACCGACGCGACGTGATGGGACGTGGTATGGCAGCAACGGATATCGAGCGCGGACTCTCGACCGCCGAGGTCGAGGAGCGCATCGCCGCCGGTAAGATCAACCGCAACATGGAGCTCAAGACCAAGTCGGTCAAAGAGCTCATCATCGAGAACCTCTGCACGCTGTTCAATTTGATCAACGTGATCTTGGCTTTCCTGGTCATTTTGACCGGTTCGTTTAAGAATCTGACGTTCCTGTTCGTGGTGTTCCTCAATACCGCAATTGGCGTCATCCAGTCCATGCGTTCCAAGAAGATGGTCGATAAGCTCACACTGCTGACCTCCAAGAAGGCCATCGCGGTGCGCGACGGTGCCGAGGTGGAGCTCGACCTGGACCAGATCGTGCTCGACGACATCATCCGCCTGGGGCGCGGCGACCAGATTCCCGCTGATGCTGTGGTGGTTTCAGGCGAGGCTCTCGTGAACGAGAGCTTGCTGACGGGCGAGAGCGACCTTATTAAGAAACAGCCCGGTTCCGAGCTCATGAGCGGCAGCTTTATCGACTCGGGCCTGCTGCGCGCCCGCGTGATCCATGTTGGCGCCGACAACTACGTGGCTAAGATTAATAACGAGGCCAAATACGTCAAAAAGGTCAATTCCGAGATCATGAACGCGCTGAACGCCATCGTGCGCTTTGCGAGCATCATCATGATCCCGCTCGGTTTGGCGTTGTTTGCCTCGAGTGTGAGCGAGCTGTGGGATGCCGCGGGAACCCCGGGCGATAGCGCGCTTTCGTGGTGCTTCTCCGAGCTGTTGGCTGGTCATGTGCCTTCGTCGGCGCTGCTGTCCACGGTGGGCGCCCTGCTGGGCATGATCCCGCAAGGCCTGGTGCTGCTGACCTCGTCGGTGCTCGCCATCGCCACGGTGCGCCTGGCCCGCCGCAAGGTGCTGGCGCAGCAGCTCTACTGCATCGAGACGCTTGCTCGCGTCGATGTACTGTGCCTGGACAAGACGGGCACCATCACGTCGGGCCGCATGGAGGTCGAGGGTACGTATCCGCTGCCGGTTGAGGGCGTGAGCCTGGGCGCCGGCTCGGACGAGGCGGCTGTTCCCGTCGATACCACAGTGCTCGATTTTGCGCTGGCCAACGTGGCACGTGCGACTTCGGCCGATGCCAACGAGACCTGCCAAGCGCTGCTCAACTATTACGCCGATCGCCCGGTCGAGGTGTCTGAACCGCTGTCGGTCATTCCGTTCTCGTCGTCTAAAAAATGGAGTGGCGCTTCGTTTGCGCAGGGCTCCTACGTAATGGGCGCCGCACAGTTTGTGCTCTCTGATCGTGTGTTTTCTCAGGTCGAGAACCGTGTCGCCGAGCTTGCCGATACCTGCCGCGTGCTCGTGGTGGCGCGCGTGGACGGCTTTACGCCCGATGGCGATATGGTGGGCGAGGCCGAGCCCGTGGGCTTTGTGACCATCCGCGACGAGATTCGTACCTCGGCGGCCGAGACCATCGGCTACTTTAACGAACAGGGCGTGACCCTCAACGTGATCAGTGGCGACGACCCGCGTACGGTGTCGTCGATCGCACGCGTGGTGGGCGTGCCGGGGGCGGACGCTTATGTGGACGCCACGACGCTCGATACGCCGGCCAAGCTCGATGCCGCAGTGGACCGCTACCATGTCTTTGGTCGTGTGACCCCGCAGCAGAAGCGCGAGCTCGTGCAGGCGCTCAAGCGCCGCGAGCACACTGTGGCCATGACGGGCGACGGCGTCAACGACGTGCTGGCGCTCAAGGAGGCCGACTGCTCCGTGGCCATGGCGGCCGGCTCCGATGCCGCGCGCAACGTGGCCGAGATCGTACTCGTCGACAACGACTTTGCCTCGATGCCCGCCGTGGTGGCCGAGGGCCGTCGCTCCATCAACAACCTACAGCGTTCGGCCTCACTGTTCCTGACCAAGACGCTGTTCTCGATGGGCTTGGCGGCGCTGTGCATCGCGCTGCCGCCGTACCCCTTCGAGCCCATCCAGATGACGCTCATCAACTTCTTCTGCATCGGCGCGCCGGGCTTTGTGTTGGGCCTGGAGCCCAACAATGCTCGCGTGAAAGGGTCGTTCCTGACGAACGTGCTCAAGCGGGCACTGCCGGCGTCGATTGCGGTCATTTTGGCCGCGGCGCTCGATATCTTTGTGGCGCGCGTGTTTGGCTTTAGCCAGCTCACGCTGTCTACGATGTGCCTGCTTACGTCGTGCGCGGCGAGCGTCAGCCTGATCTGGCGTATCTCGCAGCCGCTCACGCCCTTACGTGTGGTGCTCTTTGTGTTTGTGGTCGTCGGCATCCTGACGGGCGTTATCGGATTCCCGAAGCTGCTGTCTATTGCCAACCTGACGATGGGCCAGATGGTTATCTTGGCTGTCATCGTGGTCTTTACCTGCTCGGTGTTCTTTAAGCTCGCCACGATGATGGATTCGCTCAAGCCGCGTCGTCGTCATGCCGCAACTGGTTTTGGCCGCGGTGTGCGCGTCCGCCTGGGTCGCGGTGGCGGCAAGGTGAGCTCGACGGGTTCGACGGCCGAGCGTTTTGCCAAGCGCGTCGCCGCCGACATGGCGCAGCGCCGCGAAGCTCGCACCGTTCGTGAGGCCGAGGCCCGCGCACTCGAGGGCGTGGCCCAGGCCCAGCCCAAGAAAAAGAAGAGTACCGGAGCCAAGCGCTCTCGCGTGACCAAGTCCGCCCAAGGCATCAAAGTCTCGATGCCAAGCAAAAAGAAGAAGTAACTACGTGCCCTGGCGATGTTGAATTGGTGCCTTGTTCCTGTGGGGCCGTGGCGATGTTATGCTCTAACCTCGATTGTTTGAATTGCTTCGAAAAGAGGATGCCGTGATCTGCCCGCATTGCCTTAAGACTATCGAGGACGGCGCCTCGTTCTGCCCCTACTGCAACGCCTATGTGGGTCCGGGCGATGGTCCCGAGCACACCGAGTTCGTGTTCTGTGAGGGCTGCGGTGCCCGTCTTTCTCCGCATGATCGTACGTGCCCCAAATGCGGACGCCCCGCTCCGGGTATCCTCTCCGAGGACGCGGCCGCATCCGACCTGGCAGCGGGCCGCACGGCGGGCTTTCCGCGCCTAACGCAAGAGCAGATCGATACCGAGGTGCCGCATGCGCCGGCCTCTGCCGCTGCGGTGCTTTCGGATGCCGCTGATCCTAACGAGACCTGCGTGCTGCCGGCTTTCGATAAGGATTTCGGTATCCCCAAGGTCGATATTCCCACGCCCGTTTCCCTGCATGACGATGCTCAAAAACCCAAGCGCAAGGTGCACCCCGACGAGGACGCCTATCACAAGCACAAGCGTCATATCCCCAAGCCGCTCATCGTCATCGCGGTCTTTGCCGTCCTTTGCGGCGGTGCCTATTGGTTCGTGACAGCCGATCCCATGGGTGTCATGCCTGGCTTCTATGACCAGTTTGGCCAGGCCGCGCAGACGACCTTCCCTACGCGCCAAAAGGGCGAGGCGACTGAGGACGATACCAAGCAGGACGATTCTGCCGAGGTGGTCCAGGAAGAAACCGTGCTCACCGATGATCAGCTCTATACCAGGCTCGACGGTCTGTATCAGACTATCGTGTCCTACGGTGACGAGGACCAGATCGGCGAGGTCATCGATTCCTTTAACAACGGCTATCTCCGATCGCCGCTGTCCACCCGTCAGGAGCTGTCGCAGAGTGCCTACGCCCTGCGCGACCAGATCAAAAAGACGCAAGATGAGCTCAACAACCTTAAGTATCAGGACGATACGGTCTATGCGGATGACATCGCCCACTTAAAGCAGCTTGCCGAGTGGATGTTCGAGCGTGTCGACGTGATCTGCCAGAGTTGGGACATCTCGCTGGCCATTCCTGATGGTGAGTCGATGAGTTCCCACCAAAGCGAGATCCTGGCGCCCATCGCGCAGGGCGGCAACAGCGCGCTGAACCAGTACGACGCCAATGTGGGTTCCTGGAAGCCGCAGCAGCGTTCCTAAAATTAGTTCGCCATAGTCGGCATAACCTACGTGCGCAATTGATGTAAGCGCATGCTTATTGCTACAATTCGTACAAATATGCTTTAAACGCACGAGGAAGGAACCACATGTTTGGTTTTAAGAAAGAGCTCTACACGCCCGAGTATCAGCTTGCCGGCGACGAGTGCGCCGTTATCGAGACGTCGAAGGGTACCATCAAGGTCAAGTTTGACGGCGAGGGCGCTCCCATTCATGTCGCGAACTTCTGCGAGCTTTCCACGATGGGTTTCTATGATGGCCTTAAGTTCCATCGCTATGTGCCCGGCTTTGTCATTCAGGGCGGCGACCCCAATACCCGCGATATGTCCGGCGCCGACGTCGCTGCCGGTCTTGAGGGCCCCGACGGCATGCCCGGTACCGGTGGTCCCGGCTACTGCATCAAGGGCGAGTTTGCCACCAATCCGCGCAACAGCCATGTCGATGGTGCCCTTGCCATGGCACGCTCCATGGACCCCGATTCCGCGGGTTCGCAGTTCTACTTCTGCCTGGGCGCCCAGCATAACCTCGATTCCGGTTACACCGTCTTTGGTACCACGGTCGAGGGTCTCGATGTGATTTCGCAGCTGCGTGCCGGCGACGAGATCG
>DBGFLF010000206.1:0-1619 GCA_048528725.1 Collinsella sp. | reverse complement strand
GTCCTGCAACGCTCGTACGCATTTTTGCAGCGCCGACGAGAATTTGGAGGCCTACGGCGTGGGCAAGCATCGTCACACGCCCGAAATCGAGCAAATCCTTGGTCTAACAGATCGCGTCGTCTTTACCCCGCACCTGGCACCCCTCAAGCGTGGTCTGCTCTCTACGGTAACGATGCCGCTTGCGCCGCAGGCTATCGATACCTTGATCCTTGAGGACGTTGTCGACTATTACAAGCAGTTCTACGCTGGACGCACCTTTGTGCGCGTGCTCGATGCCGGCCAGCAGCCCAAGACGGCTTCGGTCGTCGGCACCAACGCCGCCCAGATTGGCCTTGCGTTCAACAAGCGCGCGGGCGTGCTGGTGGCGACGGGCGCCATCGACAATTTGTGCAAGGGCGCTGCGGGCCAAGCAGTCCAGTGCGCCAATATCGTCTTTGGCTTTGACGAGCGACGAGGCTTGCCCACAGTGGCGTGCCCGGTGTAGCACATTCGATTGTTAACGATTTGGTAGTCGGGCATCGAGTGGGGCGCCACTTTTAAGCTGGTCTCATGATTGCGACTGGCATGGCGCACCAACCGATGTCCGTTTTTTGTTTGACATAAGGAGTCATAAAGACGATGAATACCGACCTGATTGATATCAAGATTCGCGCCGTCGAGGGTGGCGTTACGGCAGCGGCCGGCTTTAAGGCCGCAGGCATCCATGCGGGATTCCGGAAGAATCCCGAGCGCTTAGACTATGCGCTCGTCATGCCCGATAAACCCTGTCCCGGCGCCGGCGTGTTTACGACCAACCGCTTTTGCGCGGCGCCCGTGCAGGTGAGCCGTGCCAACCTGGGCGGTGCGGACAAGGGCTACGGTATCATCGCCGGTGTTTCAATCAACTCCGGCAACGCGAACGCCGCCACGGGCGAGACCGGCCTTGCCTGCGCGCGCGAGACCTGCAACATCGCATCGCAGGTTATCGGCTGCGAACCCCAGCAGATCCTGGTTGCCTCCACGGGTGTGATTGGCCAGATTCTGCCGATCGACACGTTTGAGACAGCCATTCCTGCTGCCTACGAGGCGCTCTCCGCCCACGGTGGCGCCGATGCCGCTCGCGCCATCATGACGACCGACACGCACTCCAAGGAGTACGCCGTGTCCTACGTCAGTGAGGCTGCGGGTCATGCGGGCAATGTCTATACGGTAGGCGGCATGTGCAAGGGCTCGGGCATGATCATGCCCAATATGGCCACCATGATCGCAGTTATCACCACCGATGCCCCCGTCGAGCCTGCGGCACTTCATGCCCTGCTGCTCTCGACCGTCAAGCAGACCTTTAACAAGGTAACGGTCGATTCCGACACCTCGACCAACGACACCTGCATCATGCTTGCCTCCGGCGCCGCTGCCGCAGATGCCGAGCCTATCGTCGAGGGCTCCGATGCCTTCGACGAGTTGGCATTTGCCGTGCACGAGGTGTGCGAGAGCCTGGCGCGCAATATCGCCGCCGATGGTGAAGGCGCATCCAAGCTTGTTACGGTCAACGTTACCGGCGCCGTGAACGACGAGGAGGCCGATATCGCCGCCCGTGCCGTTGCCAACTCGCCGCTCGTTAAGACCTGCATCGCCGGCCA
>DBGFLF010000205.1:0-3545 GCA_048528725.1 Collinsella sp. | reverse complement strand
ATTTAGAAGAAAAGCGAATATAATGCATGGCAAACATGACAAAAACTCATACAAGGGTGGGGACGTGCCATGGAGACCAATATCCAAAAGATGCAAGTGCTGCTCGAGACGGTGCGTGCCGGCAGCTTTACGCGTGCTGCAGAGCGGCTGAGCTATTCGCAGTCGGGCGTGAGCCGCATGGTGGGCGACCTTGAGGCAGACTGGGGTTTTAAGGTGCTTGATCGCAGCCGCGAGGGCGTGGTGCTTTCTGCCGACGGGCGGCAGGTCATGCCGGCAGTCGAGGCGTTATGCGAAGAGTTTGGCCGCCTGCAGCGACGCGTGGACGAGATGCGAGGGCTCATGCGCGGCAAGATCTGTATCGGTACGTTTTCGAGTGTGGCGACTCATGTACTGCCGCCGGTGATCGCGCGCTTTCGCGCCGATCATCCGGATGTCGATTACGAGCTGCTGATGGGCGATTACTCAGAGATTGAACAATGGGTGGCTGAGGGTCGTTGTGACCTGGGCTTTATCCCGCGTGAGCCCCGAGAAAACGGCATGGCATCGCGGTCTTTGGTGCGCGACGAGTTGATGGCGGTAGTACCGGCAGACTCTTTGCTTGCCACGGCGGAGGTCGTTTCTCTTGCCGATTTAGCCAACGAGCAGTTTATTCTGCTAGAACGCGGCACCGATGACGAGATTACGCCGCTGTTCCGTCGGGCGGGACTGACGGTGTGCTCCAAGCTGTCGACCTGGGATGACTATGCGATTATGGCCATGGTTGAGGACGGCCTGGGTGTGAGCATTCTTCCCGCGCTCATCTTGCGCCGTTGTCAGTTCGATGTTGCCGTGCGTTCGCTCGAGGGACATCCCCATCGGCAGATCAACGCCATATATCGAACGGCCGATGTTTCGCTTGCCGCCGCCCGTTTCCTCGAATACCTCTAAACGTGTACACACCATTGTTCGCTTTGGGCAAATCTCGGAGTCCGATACATTTTCTTATGAAATTGAACTTTCGAATGAGGTACGGCGCTATACTGCTTGCTAAATTGAACCCTGGTTCAATTCGTGTTCTATAAATTGAACTTTGCCAGCAAGGAGGTTCTAGTGGCCCAAGAGACGTTTAGCGATCGCCTGCGACAGGCTATGTCCGATCGCGACGTTCGCCAGTCGGACGTGATCCGCGCATCGGAGATGCTCGGCAAAAAACTCGGCAAGAGTCAGATGAGCCAATATGTGAGCGGCAAGACGATCCCGCGGCGCGATGTGGCTGAGCTGCTCGCCCGTATTTTGGAGGTCGATGTTACCTGGCTGCTTGCCGGCGACGCCGATCAAGGCGAGGCATCATCACCCCGCAACGATTCCAAGCCCGAACCCCATCCCTCAGCTCAAATTGCAAGGAGCACCACCATGCGCACTTTTTCTAAATCCACCAAGCTCGATAACGTCCTGTATGACGTGCGCGGCCCCGTCGTCGACGAGGCCGCCCGTATGGAGGACGAGGGCGAGCGCATCCTCAAGCTCAATATCGGTAACCCGGCGCCCTTCGGTTTCCGCACGCCCGATGAGGTCATCAAGGACATGCGCCAGCAGCTGCCCGACTGCGAAGGCTATTCCAACTCGCGCGGCCTGTTCTCCGCGCGCAAGGCGATCATGCAGTATTCGCAGATCAAGGGCCTGCCCAACGTTCAGATGGAGCATATCTACACGGGCAACGGCGTGTCCGAGCTCATTCAGCTTTCGATGAACGCGCTGCTCGACAATGGCGACGAGATTCTGATCCCCAGCCCCGACTATCCGCTCTGGACGGCGTGCGCAACCCTTGCCGGCGGTCATCCCGTACACTATCTGTGCGATGAGCAGGCGGATTGGTATCCCGACCTGGAGGATATGGAGTCCAAGATCACGAGCGCGACCAAGGCCCTCGTCATCATCAACCCCAACAACCCCACGGGTTCCGTCTATCCGCGCGAGGTGCTCGAGGGCATCGTCGAGGTTGCACGCAGGCATCAGCTGATGATCTTTGCCGATGAGATCTACGACCGCCTGTGCATGGACGGCTACGAGCACGTCTCGATTGCCTCGCTCGCCCCCGACCTGCCCTGCGTCACCTTTAGCGGCCTTTCCAAGTCGCACATGATTGCGGGCTATCGTATTGGCTGGATGGTGCTTTCGGGCAACCAGCGCTGCATGAGCGACTTCATCATGGGTATCAACATGCTCTCCAACATGCGCCTGTGCTCCAACGTGCCGGCTCAGTCGATCGTTCAGACGGCACTCGGTGGTCATCAGTCCGTTAACGACTACATCCGCCCCGGCGGCCGTGTCTACGAGCAGCGCAACTTTGTGTATGAGGCGCTCAACAAGATTGACGGCATCTCGGTGGTTAAGCCGCGCGCGGCGTTCTACATCTTCCCCAAGATGGATGTGAAGAAGTTCAACATCACCGATGACGAGCAGTTCGCCCTCGACCTGCTGCACGAGAAGAAAATCCTGATCACGCGCGGCGGCGGCTTTAACTGGGCCGAGCCCGACCACTTCCGCATCGTGTACCTGCCGCGCATGGAAGTGCTCAAAGAGTCCCTCGAAGACCTCGCCGACTTCTTTGACCATTACCGCCAATCGTAGGGGATTAGGTGCCTGCCGCCGCAAGAATCGAGACGTCGCAGGATAGACATACGACAGCGAGCGAGCCGCATTTGCGCCAAGGTGACGTGAAATGAGAGGGCGCTGACCTTCTGGTCGCGCCCTCGAAATTGAACGTCAGATTGGCGCAAATGCGGCTCGCGCAGCGTCAAGTGGTCCGCCGTTCGGTAGAACGGCGGAACTAAATAACGATTCCGTTGCAGTGGTCGATTTCGTGCTGGATGATCTCGGCGGTGTAGCCCGAGAAGTTTTTGATGCGGCGGACAAAGTTCTCGTCCAAATACTCAACCTTAATGCGGCGATAGCGGGTACAGGGACGCTCGCCGATCAGCGAGAGGCACCCTTCGCTCGTCTGATAGGCATTGACCTGCTCGAGAATTTGAGGGCTGTACATCAGGAGCGCCCTGGTGCCGTCCTTTACGCAGATGATGCGTTTGCGCACGCCGATCATGTTGGCGGCGAGGCCCACGCACTCGTGCTCATGTTCGTTGAGCGTATCCAGGAGGTCCTGCCCGGTCGCGGCGTCGTCGGGTCCCGCGTCTTCGGAAGGAAGGCGCAAAAAGAACTCGGATTTCATGATGGGCTTGATCATGGCGGGCTCCTCATGTCTTATGCTTTCGTGGACTTTTAATAATAGCGCGGAAGGAAAGCTGTGCGTCCGCGTTACAATCTTTCGATGTTGGACCATGTTGCCAGACTCGTCGTGTACGGCGTCTGGCGTAAGTCTAGGGCTCATTTTTCGCCCTGGACTGTTCCTCTGGGGCGATGCGACTGTCGTTCCAAGAGGAAGGAAATGCATGGGGAGCAAATCTCAGCAACAAGTTCAAGTAACGCCATCGGCCACTGCGGCGCTTCTCGCCGTAATGTATATCGCAGCCTTTGTTGCCGCGTTTAACGAGAACATCATTAACGTGGCG
>DBGFLF010000204.1:0-3758 GCA_048528725.1 Collinsella sp. | reverse complement strand
GTGGCCGAGGGTGACGTGCCCAAGCTCAAGGATTCGCTCATGCGCTTCGCCGTGACGCGTGGCGACTCGGCCGAGCTTGACCATTCGGCCTTTTTGTCCGACTTGGACTTTATTGTTGCCGACTTTGCCGGGCTCGACCTTAAAGACCTGGATATCGGCGAGTTTTTGACTTCGCTGTTAAACCTCGCGCGCAAAAATGACGTTGAGCTGCCGAGCGTGGTGACAATGTTCGCCCGCGGCATGGTGACGCTCGAGGGCCTGTTGACCGAGTACATGCCCAACGTCAACATGATCCAGATCATCCAGACGCACATCAAAAACGAGAAGAGCACCTACGCCCGCATGCGCGAGATGAGCCGCGACTTTGCAGCGAGCAGTTATCGCGCGGCGAAGGGCTCGCTCGAGGCGGCCGAGTATCTGGGCTTGGCTTCGCGTATGCTCACGCGCGGCCAGCTTAAGGTGAACACGCAGATCATGAGCAGCGATAAGGCGCTGCGACAGCTGGGCGGAATTATCGACCGCATGTCGATGGCAATTGTGATTGCCGGCCTGTTTATCGGTTCGTCGGTGGTGTACTACGCGCGCATCGAGCCGGTTGTGTTTGGTATCCCAGTCATTGGCTTTATGGGCTACGTGAGCGCGCTGGTGCTGGCACTTATGCTGGGCCGCAATATCTGGCTCAACAGCCACGGCGGCAAGCACTAGAGTCTGCGACCGTCACCGCATTTTCCTATCGCAAACAATAGCTTTTACCATGGGCTTCGCCTGCGTGCGAGGCCCTTTTGCGTGATACCATTTTGACGGTAATAATCGATGGCCTAGATGGTGGTGCGGAGACGCACGAATGCGCGGTTTTCCTGCGCGTTTGGGAGAATCGGGGTGCAAGTCCCCGGCTGTACCAGTAACCGTAATTCCTCTTGGCTCGGGATGTTCGCGTCGCAGATCGGACGGCGCGCCTGAGCCGTTAAGGTTAAGTCGGATCGCCTCCCATCTTGCACGTTGCCGCGGCGTATGCCGCCGGTGTGCATAGGCCTCTGGAGGGAAGGAGGACCCCGATGGGGGAACTCGAGCGCAACATGCGCGATGACGTGGGGCAGCCTCAAGGCAACGCTCCAAGTACAGACAATGGGGGACAATTGGATATGTTTGAGGACGAGCGCGAGCGCGTCTCGCATCGCCGTGGCGCAATTGCGCGCGGCGTAGCCAAGCGCGGCCTGGTGGCATTCCTGGCCTTCGCGATGGCCTTTGGCACCACACCGGCTCAGCTGTGGGCCGAGGGCGCCGAGGGCATTGCCGAGGCTGTGGCTCAGGCGGCACCGCTTGCCGAGAACGGCTCTGGTGAGTCCGCGACAAGCCCTGCTGCCGACCTCAATGCGAGCGGCATGGTGGCGAATGGGGGCACTGCCGAGCAAGATGCCACTGCGACAGCTTCGGGCCCTACCGACAAGACTGAGGACGATAGCGCTGCCGGCAATGAGGCACCGGCTGCATCGACGTCCGATGCCTCGAAGCAGGACACCGCCGTTGTCTCTGCCGCTGGAGAGGCCAAGGCTCAGCCTGCCAAGGCAGAGAGCCAGGAGGTCTCTGCCACGTGCTCCGTCGTCGGCACCGACGCCAAGGGCGCCCAGTAGACCTGGGCCGCCGCGCAGCGGATCACGCTGAAGGAGGGCTCGACCGCGGCCGACCTCTCCGAGCAGCTGTTCAAGCGTGCCGGCCTCAAGGCCGATTACAACCCCAACGGCAGCTGGGGCTGGGCACTCAACTCGATCACGTCGCCCTTCGACTCCGGCCGCAAGCTCGGCTACGACTCGGCGACCGGCGCGTACTGGCAGCTGTTCGTCAACGGCAGCGCCTCCGAGGTCGGCGCGGGCGGCTACACGCTCAAGGACGGCGACTCCGTCGTCTGGTGCTACTCGAAGTACGGCGACCCCGCACCCGCCAATCAGATTTCCGTTAGCTGCACCGTTATCGGCCAGGACACCTCGGGTGCTCAGCAGACATGGGCGCAGCCCACGACAGCTTTGGTGGAAGAGGGCGCGACCGCTGCTGATCTTTCCGAGCAGGCCTTTAAAAAGGCTGGCATTGGCGCCAAAACGGGGAAAGGCACGTACGGCTGGTATCTCGAGTCGCTGACTTCACCGTTCAACAAGACCGTGACGCTTTCGAGCGAGAAAGTTAACGAAAACACTTGGAAATTCTGGCAGTTCTTCGTTAACGGTCAGGCGGCCAATGTCGGCGCGGGCAATTACACACTCAAGGCCGGGGACAAGGTTACCTGGGTCTATGGCTTTGATGGAACCATGCCCGGCCAGGTTTCCGTTTCAATGGAGATCATCGGTAAGAAGGATGAGAAGGCGCAGCGCTGGACCGATCCTTCGACGCAGGTGTTTGTCGAGGGCACGACGATCAAGGACGCTTCCGCTGCCTACTTCGATGCCATTGGCATTGAGTCCAAGATGTACGACCAATTTGGTTATTGGGGTGTTCATAGTCTTGTCTCCCCGCTTGATGGCACCGAGCTGTCGGGTGCATGGTCGTTCTTTGTCAACGGCGTTCCTGGGTCTCAGCTCGATAGCGATTATGTGCTCAAGTCTGGCGACAAAATCGTTTGGGCTTTTGCTCCCGGCGATACTGTGCCCGGCGTCGACAGTGTTGTTGTTGACCCGGGTGCCTCACGTCCTAACTGGGATAGCGATTGGCCTGGTTATACGAACGCCGACAAAGTAACCGACGCTCCTGTGCCCACGAAAGACGCTGAGGCAAAATGGGTGAGCGAGCTCAAAGGCTCGAACGAATGGAGCAAGGGTATTTCCGACCCGTTGCTGGTCGGTGACTACCTCTACGTGGCCGTTGGTTCCAAGCTGCTCAAGAAAGATGTCGACACGGGTGAGACCGTTGCCGAATCGCCTTTGGCGGCAAAGATCGATTCGACCTCGCGTATGGTATACACTGGCGGCGTGATGCTCGTGCCGCTTTCGAGCGGTCGCCTGCAGGCGCTGACGGTTGATGCTCTGGCGACGGTTTGGGTAACCGATGAGTTGCCTGCTGGCCCCGATGGTGCTCAGCAGTCTCTTGCGTCCATTACGGTTCGTGACGGCTTTGCCTACTTTGGGACGGCATCGGCCAGCTGGTCCGACTCGAGCGACGGCTACCTGCTCTGCGTGCGCATCTCCGATGGCAAGGTTATGTGGCAGCATAAGAACGAGAACAGCAAGGGCTATTACTGGGCCGGCTTGGCGTTCTCGGGCAATTATGGCGTCATCGCAGATGATTCCGGTACGGTGAGCACGGTCGACCCCGAAACTGGAAAGACCGTTGCGTCGCTCAAGATTGCCGAGCGCGTGCGCACGACGGTGCTGGTCGATGGATCGATTGCCTATGTCGTGAGCGCCGATGGCGTTTTGCATAAGCTTTCGGTTGGAACGGACGGAACCCTTTCTGAGCTTGGCAAGGTGACGTTTGGTGGCAGCTCGACCTCGACGCCGGTGCTGGCCAACGGCAAGATTGTGGTCGGAGGCTCATCGACCGAATCCTTTATGGGCGGTTATCAGAACAAGTACACGTATCACTACGGTCAGCTTGCAGTGATTGATGCCGAGACGCTTTCCGTGGACTATTCCATTTGCAAGGCGGACGGTAGCTATATTCGTCAGGGGGCTTCGGGCGGCGGTGATGTAAAGTCGCAGCCGGTCGTTTCTGTCCAGAATGGCGAGACGTACGTCTACTTTACGTCCAACAACAACCCGGGCGGCATCTAT
>DBGFLF010000203.1:0-9579 GCA_048528725.1 Collinsella sp. | reverse complement strand
CTGGACGTCGCTCGCTGTCCGTCCTCTACCTGCGGCGTTGTTTTGCTCCGAATTGGTGGGCTTTCGCTGTCCGCGCCAAAACATCGGCGTTGTTATGGGTAGTCATTGGGGACGTTCTTAAATGACTAGTTGAAAGGGACACACTTGCACCAAATCCGCCGGTCCTGCACCGGGCTCGTCCTATGCTTTACCGAGATAAAGTGAACGTGTAGATTCGTAACCCGCTCGCAACCGTTCTATGGCACGATATTGAACGAATGTATGCTATGCGCCCAAATCTTTTGGGCAGAGTGGGAGACAGTATGGTCAAGCTGTACGAGGACGGCATCTACCTGCGTAACGGCAGCGAGGTTGTGCCTGAGGCCGAGGCCGCTGAGCGCGGCATTACGCAGACACCCGAGGATGCCAAGCGCGGCACCATCGCGTATTCGATCCTTCAGGCACACAATACGTCCGGCGACCCCGAGGCGCTCAAGATTCGCTTCGACGCCATGGCGAGCCACGACATCACCTTTGTCGGCATTATCCAGACGGCGCGTGCCTCGGGCATGGAGCAGTTCCCGCTGCCCTACGTGCTCACCAACTGCCATAACTCGCTGTGCGCCGTGGGCGGCACCATCAACGAGGACGACCACGTCTTTGGTCTCTCGGCTGCCAAAAAGTACGGCGGCATCTTCGTTCCGCCGCATATCGCCGTCATCCACTCCTTTATGCGTGAGAACTTCGCTGGCTGCGGCAAGATGATCTTGGGTTCCGACTCGCACACCCGCTACGGCGCCCTGGGCACCATGGCCGTGGGCGAGGGCGGTGGCGAGCTGGCAAAGCAACTGCTGCGCGACACCTACGATGTCGCCTATCCCGGCGTCGTTGCCATCTACCTCACGGGCGCCCCGCGCCCCGGCGTCGGCCCGCACGATGTGGCGCTCGCCATCATCCGTGCCGTCTTTGCCAAGGGTTACGTTAAGAACAAGGTCATGGAGTTCGTGGGCCCCGGTATCGCGAGCATGACGACCGACTACCGCAACGGCGTCGACGTCATGACCACCGAGACCACCTGCCTTTCTTCCATCTGGGCAACCGACGAGGATACGCACGCGTTTTTGACCATGCATGGCCGCGGCGATGATTATCGCGAGCTCAAGCCCGCCGATGTCGCCTACTACGACGGCTGTGTCGAGGTCGACCTGTCGAGCATCAAGCCCATGATCGCGCTGCCGTTCCATCCTTCCAACGGCTTTGAGATCGACGAGCTCAACGAGAACCTCGAGGACATCCTGCACGAGGTGGAGCTCGAGGCCGCCAAGATCGGCGAGGGCAAGACGCACTTTAGCCTGCTCGACAAGATCGTCGACGGCAAGCTGCACGTGCAGCAGGGCGTTATCGCCGGCTGTTCGGGCGGCAACTACGACTCCGTGGTCCAGGCTGCCCGCGTGCTCAAGGGCGCCAACACCGGCTGCGGCGAGTTTTCGCTGTCGGTCTATCCCACGAGCCAGCCCGTGGCGCTCGAGCTTACACGCCGCGGCTACATCTACGACCTCATGGAGGCTGGCGCGATCGTGCGCACGGCGTTCTGCGGTCCGTGCTTCGGTGCCGGCGACACGCCTGCCAACAACGGCCTTTCGATTCGCCACACCACGCGCAATTTCCCCAACCGCGAGGGTTCCAAGCCGGGCAACGGTCAGCTGAGCGCCGTGGCCCTGATGGACGCCCGCTCCATTGCGGCGACGGCTGCCAACGGCGGCGTCCTGACGCCGGCGACCGACCTGCCCGAGGAGATTTGGGACGAGGCCTGCGAGTACACCTTTGACGACGCGCCGTACAAGAAGCGCGTGTACTGGGGCTTTGGCAAGGCTGAGCCGGCCGACGAGCTGGTCGAGGGCCCCAACATCAAGCCGTGGCCCGCGATGGAGCCTCTCGGCGACGACATCCTGCTCAAGGTGTGCTCCAAGATCATGGACCCGGTCACTACGACCGACGAGCTCATTCCCTCGGGCGAGACGAGCTCCTTCCGCTCCAACCCGCTGGGTCTGGCCGAGTTTACGCTCAGCCGTCGCGACCCTGCCTACGTGGGCCGCTCCAAGGAGGTCGACGCGGTGGAAAAGCGCCGCGTTGCCGGCGAGGCAGCGGGCGACCTGGTGGCACTCGATGCCGAGCTTGCCAGCGTGTTTGAGGCGCTGACCGGCGCGGGTGTCGCGGCCGATGCCAAGGCGACTGAGTACGGCTCCATGCTCTATGCCAAGAAGCCCGGTGACGGTTCTGCCCGCGAGCAGGCCGCGAGCTGCCAGCGCGTAATTGGCGGCCTGGCCAACATCGTCCACGAGTACGCCACCAAGCGCTATCGCTCCAACGTGATGAACTGGGGCATGGTGCCCTTCCAGATGGAGGCCGAGCCCAGCTTCGAGGTGGGCGACTACGTCTTCGTGCCGGGTATCCGCGCCGCGCTTGACGGCGACCTCAAGAACATTGCTGCCTACGTGGTGCGTGCCGATGGTGCGGTTGAGCAGATTGAGCTCTACATCGCCGACATGACGGTCGAGGAGCGCGCCATCGTCAAGGCCGGCTGCCTGATCAACTACAACAAGTTCAAGGCCGCTGCCGAGTAACGTTGCTGTACGCCCCGGACACACCTTTCCCTCGTGCTCACGAGCTTCGCGAGGGTCGCCCGAGGGAAAGGTGTGTCCGGGGCTACCGCGACGTTCTCGTTGGGTCTTGTGGGACGCTAAAAATGGACCGGGGTTGGGGCCGCCTCTTTGATGGGGCGGTTAAAGTGTAGTTCTCTGGTCTCATTATTTGGATTTTTCTTATAATGGTGGTGACCGTATTTTGGGGGTTGCCATGAGACGACGTTCGTTTACCCTGTTGTTGGTGTTGGCTTTTGCCGTTGCCGGTGTGGGGGTTTGGCTGTTTGGGACCCTGATTGTCTCCGGCCCTAGCGGCGTTGAAGATGCGAAAAAAGTTGCCGACGTTGTTGCCTCGGTTCCCTTGCAGCTGGTCGAGGATGCTGCAAAACCCGACGAGCAAACGCTTGATATCAAAGAAACTCCGTCGATTTTGGGTATCGGCAACTATCCGATGATCGAGCTGGGTGCCATGCGATATGCCAAAGACCAAACCAAGATCCAACAGGCGATGCAGCTGCTGAATGGGCGATCGTTCAAGCGTTGGAACGGTCGGGCGGACTATGACCGAAAAAATGGCCAGATGATCGGCGGCTACTATACCGATTTGGAGTTGTTCTCATCCGATGGCAAGAAGTTGGTTGGCGTCCATTACAACCCCGGTTTTGCACGAGCGGACGGTGGTGACGGCGTTTATCTGCAGGACGGCGGTGTCACCTACATACTCGAAGGCGACCAAAAGCCGGTGATCGATTTTTTGGACCGGTGCACGGGCGAAGCGCGCGTCCAAACATGCCTCCCCGATCCGCAGGCCGCCCGGGACAGCGGTTCAGCGCGAAGTTGGCTCTTCGAAGACGAGGTTCCCGAACTATCGTCAAGCTAAGAACATGCCGAAACCACCACATTGGGGACAGGCACCTTTGTGGTGGTTTTCGTATGTCTCGATTTGTAACAGATAGACCCTTATTTGCCGAGTAACTGTTACAGATCGAGACAAACGACCGCCGTCAGTCGCTTCATCTCAATCTGAACCACCACATTGGGGACAGGCACCTTTGTGGTGATGGGGCACAAGCCAAAAAGTTGCTGCACTTGTTGTGCGGCATTCTAATGAACATCTCTACAGGATTTCATCCAGTCTGGCGGGTTTGGTTGTTTTGGGGATGCCGAGTTTGGATGATGCGAAATCGTCAACATTTTCTTTGATCCCATCCTTGGTATAGACGGTGACCATATAGGTGCTGTGTCCGAATTCGCTCTTGTCGCGTATTGCCCAGGCCTGCCAG
Organism: Collinsella sp.; assembly: GCA_048528725.1. Taxonomy (GTDB): domain Bacteria; phylum Actinomycetota; class Coriobacteriia; order Coriobacteriales; family Coriobacteriaceae; genus Collinsella. The sequence goes on along the minus strand of DBGFLF010000203.1, from coordinate 5,675 downwards.
TAGGCGGCCCCGCCTTGCCCGTTGATTATTCCGATGCGGCGGAGCTCTGTTCGCTTTAACTTCTGGTCGTTATTGATGGTCCTGCCGGCCTCCTCGGTGAGCCCGCACTGCTCGAGTAGCTTGTCGAGGACTTGGTTCATGTGTTGCTCGCTAGCGTTTGGTGCGTAGTCATAGGCGAGGGTTGCGCAGGCAAGCGATTGGTCGTCGATGAGATAGTTCATCGACTGAGGTTCAAGGATGAAATAGGGGGAGCATCCGTCGACCTGACCGAGCAGCGGTAGCTTTGACCGCCAAATTCCGGTGGGAATTCCGTCTTCATAGAACATGCCTCGACAGATAAAGGAGAGCGAGGTGGCGCGCGAACCGACCTCGACCATCCCGCACAGATCGAAAGGCGAGGCGACGCCAAGGGAAAAGGGCGCGATGACGATGAGGATGAGCATCAAGATGGGTACGGCGAGAATGGCAATAACGTTACGGCCAATGGAACGAGACGGCTTCATATGCGCTCCTTGAGACAAAGAACAGACAATGCCAGTTTCAAATGAATACACGCAGATGACAATTAAAGTTTAATCACATGGCGCGAGATGGTCGAGCATTGGCGTTGAAAACCACCACCACAAAGGTGCCTGTCCCCAATGTGGTGGTATTTGTTTGTCTTGATCTGTAACATCTTGGCCGCCAAAAGTGGGTCTGGTGTTACAGATTGAGATTTTTAGTTCGAGCATACAGGTTTGTCTCGATTTGTAACAGGTAGACCCTTATTTGCCGAGTAGTTGTTACAGATCGAGACAAACGGAGAGCCGCTGGCAATCCATCTCGATTTGTAACATCTAGAGCCAAATATGGTCGCTAAGTGTTACAGATCGAGACAGTTGAGTTCCGGTGGCTGCGATGAGAGTGCAGGTCTGCGCCCTATCGCTCAACCACTCAGAAAATCTTATATATAGAGACTTAGATTTGTGTATAAGATCGCGCAAAGCTGGCAACAATACTTCTCGAACAACGTGAAGCCGCCCCGTAGGGCGGCCACCCCAAGAGAGGTGATTCCATGAGAATCGATAAGCTAGCAATGACGTCGCGCGAGGCGCTGCAGACCGCCATGAGCACGGCTGCCGATGCGCAGGCCGGCGCGGTGGAGCCGATTCATCTGCTGTCTGCCCTGCTCGGTGCCGGCGAGCGCAATATCTCCGTGATCATCGAGCGCATCGGTGCCGACCCGGCTCAGCTCGCACGCTCCACACAGGATGCCATCGACCACGCGCCCAAGGTTTCGGGCGAGGGCCAGCAGATGGGCCTGTCCAACGAGCTCGTCCGCGTCATCGAAAAGGCCGAGAAGAAGGCCACCAAGATGGGCGACAGCTTTGTGGTGACTGAGCATCTGCTGATGGCGCTTGCCGAGGACAAGGGCGAGGCGGGCCGCGTACTGCGCGACGCCGGCGTCACCAAGGAGCGCATCGAGCAAGTCTACGAGGAGCTGCGTGGCGATGACCGCGTGACGTCTGCCGAGGACAAGACCCAGTTTGAGGCGCTGGAGCAGTACGGCCGCAATATCTGTGACCTGGCCCGCGCCGGCAAGCTCGATCCGGTCATCGGTCGTACCGACGAGATTCGCCGTACCATCCAGGTCCTGTCCCGCCGCACCAAGAACAACCCCGTGCTCATTGGCGAGCCGGGCGTCGGCAAGACGGCTATCGTCGAGGGCATCGCCCAGCGTATCGTGGCCGGCGACGTGCCGAGTACCCTGCGCGACCGCGACCTTATCGAGCTCGACATGAGCGCGCTGGTCGCCGGCGCTAAGTACCGCGGCGAGTTCGAGGACCGCTTGAAGGCTGTGCTCAAGGAGGTACAGAAGTCCGAAGGCAAGGTCATCCTGTTCATCGATGAGCTCCACACCATCGTGGGCGCTGGTGCCACCGAGGGCTCCATGGACGCCGGCAACATCCTCAAGCCGGCGCTTGCCCGTGGCGACTTGCACGCGATCGGCGCGACCACGCTCGACGAGTATCGCAAGTACATCGAGAAGGACGCGGCGCTCGCCCGTCGTTTCCAGACCGTTATGGTGAGCGAGCCTACCGTCGAGGACACCATCTCGATCCTGCGTGGCCTCAAGGAGAAATACGAGATCTTCCACGGTGTGCATATCACCGATAGCGCGCTCGTGGCAGCTGCCGACCTCTCCGATCGCTACATCGCCGACCGCTTCCTGCCCGACAAGGCCATCGATTTGGTCGATGAGGCGGCAAGCCGCCTGCGCATGGAACTCGACAGCATGCCGGTCGAGATCGACGCCACCACGCGTCAGCTCACTCAGCTGCAGATCGAGGAACAGGCGCTCATGAAAGAGACCGATGACGCCTCCAAGGAGCGTCTGGAGGCCCTGCGCCAGGAGATTGCCGAGGTCCAGGAAAAACTCAACGTGCAAAAGGCCGGCTGGCTCAACCAGAAGAACGCCATTGACCACGTGCAGGAGCTTAAGAGCCAGCTTGACGAGGCCAAGAGCGAAGAGGAGCGCGCGACGCGTAACGGCGACCTGGGCCGTGCGTCCGAGCTGCGCTATTCCGTGATCCCGGGTCTGCAGCAACAGATTCAGGATTCCGAGGCTGCGCTCGAGGCACAAAAGCAGCAGGACGGCGAGGGCCTCAACGAACAGGTGACCTCCGATGAGATCGCCGAGGTCGTGAGTGCCTGGACCGGCGTGCCCGTGTCCAAGATGATGCAGGGCGAGCTCGACAAGTTGAAGGGCTTGGAGGGTGAGCTGCATAAGCGCGTCATCGGCCAGGACGAGGCCGTCTCCGCCGTCGCCGCAGCCGTGCGCCGCAGCCGTGCGGGCCTCTCCGATCCGGACAAGCCCATTGGCAGCTTCTTCTTCCTGGGCCCCACCGGCGTGGGTAAGACCGAGCTCGCCAAGGCTCTAGCCGAGTGCCTGTTCGATGACGAGCGCGCACTCGTGCGTATCGACATGTCCGAGTACATGGAGAAGTTCAGCGTCCAGCGTCTGATCGGTGCGCCCCCGGGATACGTGGGATACGACGAGGGCGGCCAGCTCACCGAGGCCGTGCGCCGTCGTCCGTATTCCGTGATCTTGCTCGACGAGATGGAGAAGGCTCACCCGGATGTCTTCAACGTGCTGCTGCAGGTGCTTGACGACGGCCGTCTGACCGACGGTCAGGGTCGCCAGGTATCCTTCAAGAACACGATCATCATCATGACGTCTAACGTGGGCTCCAAGGCTATCGCTGAGCTTTCCGGCAAGGACGAGGAGGAGATGCGCCATCAGGTCGACGCGGCCATGGCTCAGACCTTCCGCCCCGAGTTCCTCAACCGTATCGATGATATCGTGGTGTTCCATCCGCTTGGCATGGCGCAGATCGAGAAGATCGTCGACATTCAGCTCGCCGACGTCCGCGCGCGTCTGGCCAAGGAACGCATGACGCTTGCCATCACCCCGGCGGCCAAGCAGCTGCTCGCCGTGGGCGGCTTGGACCCGGTCTTTGGTGCCCGTCCGCTCAAGCGTCTGGTGCAGCGTGAGGTTGTCGATGCCATCGCAGCCGCTATCATCGACGGCACGGTGCGCGAGGGCGATCAGGTGACGGTCGATGTCGACAAGGACGGCGGCTTTACCGTCGTGTGCGATAACACGCCGGCGGCCACCTACGAGGTTCCCGACGCCGAGTAGATTTTGGGCAATGCCTTAAAATCTGCCAGTCGTCTCTAAACGCCAAGGGCGGTGGATCCAATCGGGTCCGCCGCCCTTTTTCGTGCGACAATCGATGATGTTGAGCGGATGCGATGCAAGGAGCTATGCAGATGAAAGACGAGAACAAGACGAACGCACCGGCGGCTGAGATAGCGTCCGCCGCACCAAAGCCCGCGCCGAAACCGGCACCCAAGCCGCGCGACCCCTACATCCGTGCCGAGAACGAGGACGATGACGGCTACGATCCCTACAGCGACCGACGCCCCGAGCGCGAGCCGATGTTCGAAGCCGACCCGTGGAACTAGGAAACGTCCTCTAGCTGACGGAGCCGCGCGTTTCTGTCGGCTAGAGGCGTTCGTGTTTGCCTCCTCAACCGCTCGACATCCTTCGGGACAGAAAGAGAAAACTTGCTTAATCATTAATCAAGTTACACGCAATCTTGCTTTCCAGCTAATCAAGAAACAGTATAATCTTGATTAGCTAGAGAGCAAGATTGGAGAATCATGGCATTCAACGACTTGGTAGCCCAGAAAATAAAGGACTTTGAGCAGCAGGGAGTTCCGCAGGTCTTTGAGCGAGACCTTGATCTGGGAAACCCACAGAAGCCAAAGCGCGACAACATCGTAAATGTGATTGTGGGAGCCCGCCGTTGTGGAAAGACGTATCGCCTGTATCAGGAGATGCGCCGGCTTCAGGGCCAAGGCGTCGAGCTCGACCGAATGCTTTACTTCAATTTTGAGGATGAGCGCTTGCGTCCGTATGAGCCATCGCTACTAGCGGACGTGCTCGATACATTCTATGCGCTGTATCCCGCTGCTCGAACCGAGGGTGCTTACATATTCTTTGACGAGATCCAGGAAATTCCTGAATGGGGTGCGTTTCTGCGGCGTGTGGTCGATACGGAGAAAGCGACCGTCTATGTGACGGGATCTTCTTCTAAGATGTTGTCCTCAGAACTTAAGAGCGAGTTCAGGGGTCGTTCTCTTGTGCGAGAGCTTTTTCCGTTGAGCTTTTCGGAATACGTTCGATATAAGACGGGGAGCGTTTTCGAGCCAGATGCGACCTTTTCCCCGAGCGATGCAGCGCTGCTTCGACATCATCTGATCGGGTATCTTGAACAAGGGGGATTCATCGCGACACTTGAGCAGACGCCTGCAGACGCGATTCAGCTGCTACAGGAATATGCTTCGCGAACGGTCGCCATGGACGTCGTTGAACGTTACGACGTCAAGAACCCTCGCCTGGCATCGCTGTTCTTGACGCGGTGTATGGCATCTTCGGGACGAGAGCTGTCAGTGAACAAAGTGTACAACGAGTTCAAGAGCAGACAGATACCCGTCAGTCGTAATTCGCTCAGCGATTTACTTGAGTATTATGAGGACGCCTACCTGTTATTTTCTGTGCCGGAGTTCACGCGTTCACTGGCAAATAACATGCGGTCTGCGTCTAAGGTCTACGCTGTCGACCCTGCGATGTTTGGAGCATTCTCTCCCGCATCGGCATTGGACCAGGGCCAGAGGCTCGAGACCGCAGTGTTCAATGCGCTAAGAAGAAGGACTCCCGCGGTGAGGACCGGCTCGGTCTGCCGCCTGCTAATCAAAGAGAAGAGCAAAAGCCATGAGGTAGACTTTGTGGCTGGGGACGCGCTTCTCATGCGGGCTTATAGCCTGATTCAGGTGAGTGCGGATATGGCAAGTGAGAAAACGCGCGAGCGCGAAATTGCCGCGCTTGATGCCTCGATGGCCCAGTTTGATCTTGGCGAGTCGGCAATCGTTACCATGGATGAACAGACCGATATTCCATGCGAGCACGGTGTGGTACACGTTATGCCCGCATGGAAGTGGCTCCTTGCCTAATCATCTATGGGTCTGTGGGGTCAGGACCTCCTGGCTCCTTCATCACGGTTGGGGAGCACCTTGCTGCGCCAGGCTAGTCCTGGGCTTTGATACTCGGCAGCAGGATCTGCGCGAGG
>DBGFLF010000202.1:0-10036 GCA_048528725.1 Collinsella sp. | reverse complement strand
GAATCTTGTATCGCCCACCATCTAAAGCACAGGTCAGAGGTGTTAAACCTCTGACCTTTTTCTTTTTTGACACCAAGGGTGATTCCAAAACGAATCGTAGTCGTATAAGGCGTCATTTTTTTCGCACCCTTTTTGCTGACGCCATTGCATGTTTTGTATAAAACGCATGCGTATTTTCATTGAATTCCCCATGTGATCCGCGCGCAAATGTGGAGACAGGGACCACATGCCCAAAGCTCCTTCCAGCGGATTTCTATCACACAACGCTTTTTCGGCGGAACTCGTCAAGCTTTTGGTCAGCATTTGGTTTGCTTCCGGTACTTACCCGCATGATGCCCCAGTAGATAATCGGCCATGCCCGCAATCCGCACGGCCTACGGTCGAAACCAGGGGAGGCCACATGGACGAAATCGTCTGCGCAAACACCGCATTCCGCTACTGGCGCTGCCCGCCGCAGGTGCGCGATCTCTACCCACGCCTACCCAACTCCGAAGACGGCTGGCGAGCCCTAGCCCAAGCCCCTTTCGTAACCGACGTCCTCAAGACCCCGATTATCGCTGTTGCTTCGCCAGGTTGTTGTAATCACCACTCGGGATTGCGCTCCACTATTCGCTGGGAAGGGGCATCAGATGCCGACACAACAATCGACACTCATTTAGGCTTTAGTGTCACCAATCCGCTTAACACGTTATTTACTATGACACGCTTTGTGTCCCAAATAGATCTCGTACTGGCCATGTACGAACTTTGCGGCTGGTTTTCCGTTTTCGTGCCGACCCCCGCTGCCGAAATACAGTTAAAAATGGCGGAAGAGGAGAATCGCAATTCCAGCACGCAGGATCTGTTCGAACTTGATGAAGGCGAAGACGAGGTTCCTTGGAAACGAGTTTATGCCCGCGCAACCTTAAAGGCCCCAGATAATGAAGGTCAAACGAACAAGTGTGAGGATGGAAGAGAGGTTACAAAACTCAAAGGTACTTCTCTTTGGATGAGAAAGCCGCTCATCGAACTGAGCGACCTGCATCGATTCGCCGCCAAGGCCAAAAGTCAAATGTGGGGAAAGCAGTTCTATGATGCCGCTCAGCAGGTTATCGGCATTGCTGCATCTCCACTCGAGGTCGCGGGGGTCCTTCTTCTAAGTCGTTCCCGACGTCTAGGTGGTTCAGGATTCAGATACGTGTACCTCAACGATTTAACCCCTCTATCCGAGGCGGCCCAAAGCATCGCAGGTCAAAAGGTTTGCTACGGCGACATTGTGATTGTAAACCCAATCCTAATGAAGGCAGTAATTATCGAAATCCAAGGTGAAGTCATCCATGGATCAGGCGCGGTACTTGACCACGATGCGGAGCGCATGACTGCGCTCCAGAGCATGGGTTTCGACGTGTTCCTGGTAACCCACGATATGCTTAACGACAAAAAGCAGCTAGACACCATAGTCAAAAGCGTCTGCAGTCGTTTGGGGATTCGATATAAAGCAAAATCCGAGGCAATGAAGTGCACCGAGACGCGACTGCGAGCAAATGTTATGTGCAACTGGTTGGAAATCGGAAATTAGTCGGCGACATGGCACTAGAACAACCTAGTTTGCCTGCCAGTGAACTTGTTTCATTACAAAACCATACCGGATTACGGGACTGAACACGGACCGGCCGTCCATGACCTGCATTTAACGAAATGAACAAGCCTTCTACCTGCACTGATAATTGTTCTCGGGGGAAGCGGGCACTGCGGGGCGCGGCAACGGCGCGCGATTTCCGCGTCGCAGCGCTACCCTGATGCTGAATGCCGGGACGATGACCCACTGACCTGCTGACGCCTCTTCGGCCGTCCTCAAATCCGACCTGTCTCGCCCCGGCTTCCGCGACCCGGAGTCCTGCCATGACCTAATAGGAGCATGAGCGCGGACAATCGGACAAGCCAATTGGATTGTAGCGCTCCCGTCAGTGCAATGTCTGGGAGACCCGGGCGCGGGGCAGGCGGCAGACCGAGGGGAGCGAAAATGGAAGGCGAAACGGTCATCGCGGGCGTCGACACGCACAAGGACGTGCATGTTCTGTGCCTGCTCGACGGCCTCGGGAGGAAGATCTGGAGCGGGAGCTTCGGGGCCGACCCCGAGGGCTACGACAGGCTGGCGGAGGCGATAGGCGACCCGGGGAGCTGCATGGTCGTCGGCGTCGAGGGCACGGCATCGTACGGGGCCGGGCTGACGAGGAGGCTCGTGGAGCTCGGGTACAACGTCGTCGAGGTGCTCAGGCCCAAGAGGGACAAGGTGAGGCCCGGCGAGGGGAAGAGCGACCCGCTGGACGCCGAGCGCGCGGCGCGCAAGGCGGCGTCCGGGAGGGGCTGCTCCGTGCCGAAGTCGCAGGACGGCTGGGTCGAGGCGGTGCGCCAGCTCTACGTCGCGCGCAGGCTGGCCGTCGCGACGTCCACGTCCTGCGTGGCCTGCGCGAAGTCGATGCTCACGACGGCCCCGAGCGCCCTGAGGGAGCGGTTCAGGGGCCGCGAGCGGCCGAAGGACCTCATGCCGCTGCTCGCGCGCGGGAGGAAGGCGGGCGACGCGCTCGAGGAGAGCGTGCTGGCCTCGCTGCGGTCCGTCGCGGCGGTCTGGAAGGAGGCCCGCAGCCAGGTCGAGTCCCTCGACGAGCGCATCCGCGCGCTGCTGGAGGCGAACGCGCCCGCGCTGCTCGGCGTCGAGGGCTGCGGCACGACGACCGCCGCCGCCCTGGTCGTGGCCGCCGGCGACAACCCCGGCAGGCTGAAGGGCGAGGCGGCGTTCTCGATGCTGTGCGGCGCCTCCCCGATCCCCGCGTCGAGCGGGAAGACGGACCGGCACAGGCTCAACCGCGGCGGCAACCGGCAGGCGAACTGGGCGCTCTACGAGATCGCGATCAAGCGCATGGCGTACGACGAGAGGACGAGGAGGTACGTGGCGAGGCGGACCTCCGAGGGGAAGTCCCGGCGGGAGGCGGTCCGCTGCCTGAAGCGCTACATAGCGCGGGAGGTGTACCGCGTGCTCATGGACCCGAACCCCGACGGCGCCGCGCCGGAAGGCCCCGAGCTCGCGAAGATGCGCAAGGCGATGCGGGTGACCCAGAAGCAGGCCGCCGCGGGGCTCGGCATGTCCGCGGCCTCACTCGGTCACCTGGAACATGGGAGACGGCGGTCGACGAAACTGGAGAGGAGGTATTACGAGCTCCTGTGCGAATTGAAGGGAGCGCTCCCGCAAACTGCCTATTGACAACTTATAGGAGCGTCGGTTTTGTTTTTTGTTTTCCCGGCATGGTTGAGGGTATCCAATTAAACATAGTAGATAGGCCCATTTTGTGGCATACGACCCATTCAAGCCCTATCTCGAAGGCTAAAGAGAGCCTCTCATCCACGCTTGCGAGCGAAAACCAAATAGAATGAAAGGCAAATGAAAAGCCCGTTTGACGAGCGGAGGACATATGCGCGACGTAGCCGAAAGCGACTGGAAGCTGTTTAAGAAAATGCTTCCTCAATGGCAAGAACGTTATATGGAAAAGCTCATCGGCCAGTACGTTGAGATACTGAATGGCGACAGCGAAGCGTCCAGTAGATTTTGGGCACTAGAAGAGAGCCTCAATAGAAACAAGCTGTCCTCAGGCGTAATTGCAAACGACATTCGCCGCAGCACAATGCACCGCGAGATAGCCAATTTGCTTATCGACAGCGTGATTACCCTTGACGACCTTGACGGTTTTACCGAGGACATTAAGAGCTATGCGCAGCACTGGGTTGGCCAGTAAGGGCACTGAGCGACAAATATCCCCAGCAAAACGGGGCAAACGCCGGACCACCTAATGGTTGTCCGGCGTTTGCCCAGATAAAACCTGCCAAAATAAACCTGTCCCTTTTTGGCAGGTTACTCGGCGCTCTTGAGGGCGCCGACCATGTCGATCTTGTTGAGCGTTCGGTTGGTGGCGAGGTTGACGATAAACGTAAAGCCAAAGGAAAGCACCACGGCAAGCACGTAGCTTAGCGGCTCGACTTCGACGTCAAAGTACAGCGACGGCATCTGCAAAATGTAGGTAAAGCTCTCGGCCAGCAAGCCGCCTAGCGGTACGCCCAGCGCGGCGCCAATCGCCGTGAGAATCAGCGTTTCCTTGTTGACATAATGGTGTACCTCACCGCGACGGAAGCCCAGCACCTTGATGGTCGCCAGCTCGCGTTCGCGCTCGGAGATGTTGGTGTTGGACAGCGTAAACACCACCACAAACGACAGGCACGCCGCCATAAAGGTCACAAGCACCACGACCGAATTGATAATCGTAAAGTTCGCCTCATAGTTTTCCCAATGCTCGGCCGTACTCGAAATCGAAAGCCAGCCGTCACTCTTAAGATTCTTGCTAAACGCAATCTGGTCGGCCGACGAGCCCTTAAGCAGCACAAAGATCCCGTTAAGGCGTGCACTTCGACCAAACGCGCGCTCATAGGTGCCCTGCGTCATGTAAAGCGTGTTGCCCAGATAGTTGAGCGAAATGTCACTGACTTTGACCTTGGCAACATTGAGCGACGAATCCTGGACGTGCGCCGTATCGCCCGGCTGAATCCCCAGTACCAGCTGTGAACTTTTGCTCAGATACACGTCTCCGTCACGCAAAGACAGCGGTTCTTTGGACTCATCCTCCAGGCGCACGTAATCGCCCAAGTCACCCGTGCGGTCGTCGGGAATCACGATGAGCTGCACAGTCTCGCTCTTGCCACCAAACGTAAAGGTGACGTTGTCGGTCATAATCGGCAGGGTTGAGGTCACGGTCACGTTGGAATCATTGGCCGCGCTGCGCTCATCCAATGCCGCGCACGTCTGCGAAAAATCGTCGGGATTGGCGACCGCCAGCAGGTCGTAGCGCGTGATATGCCCGTACTGTTTGGGCGAAAGCGCCACCGATGTGTCACGGATGCCCATACCGCAGATCACGAGCGCTGTGCAGCCGGCGATACCGAAGATGGTCATAAAGGCGCGCTTTTTGTAGCGGAACAGGTTACGCGCCGCCACCTTGTTTAAGAAGCCCATGCGGCGCCAGATAAATCCGATACGCTCGAGCAGAATGCGTGAGCCGGCACGCGGCGCCTTGGGACGCATGAGCGAAGCCGGCGTCTCGGCCATCTCGTGGCGGCAGGCGATAATCGTGGCGCCCACCACGCCCACGGCAAACAGCGCTACCGACACGAGCGACGACACGATATCGTACGAAAGCAGCATCTGGGGCAGCGAGTACATGTCGTCGAACACCGTAAACAGGAACAGCGGCAGGCCCACAAATCCGATGATGTTGCCAAGCACGCCGCCGATCAGACACGCCCACAGCGAGTAGTCCACGTATTTGGACAGGATACGCCCACGTGAATAGCCGAGCGCCTTGTACAGGCCAATAAGTGTACGCTCCTCCTCAACCATGCGCGTGGCGGTGGTGAGGCTGATGAGCACAGCGACGACAAAGAAGATAAATGGGAACACCGTGGCGATGGCCTCGATCGAAGAACTGTCGCTCTCGACGCTCGAGTAGCTTGCGATGTTACCGCGGTCCTGGATGTACCAGGAGCATTCGCCCAGATCGGAAAGCTCGGCGCGGGCATCGGCAAAATGCTGGTCAGCGGCGGCGCGGCGCTGGTCCAACTCGGCCTGAGCCTGGACGCGCTCCTCGCTGCCCTCGGCCATGCGATTGATGTTGCCCTGTTCAATCCCAAAGAGCATATTCGCCTCGCGCTCGGCCGTATCCAAGCTTGCCGGCGTGTCGACCGTCAGCTCCTGAGCACGCGCCTTCTCACGCTCCTCACGGATTTTCTCGATATTGCCCTTGACCTCATTGATCTTTGCCGCGTAGGCATCCGAATAGGAGTTGAGACTCTTGGCTCCCTCGACGATCACGTGGACCGCGGAGTAGGAAGAAGATGTCGCGGCGTCCTCGCTCACATAGAACTTATAGTCCGCCGCCGAAGCAGCGCGAAAGGCGTTGACGGTCGAGTCGGAGCTCACATCAGTGGGATCGAGGACCTCGGCCGTAATGGTGTAATCGCCCGCGGCAAACTGATCCTTGGCGCTTTGGTTCGATGAACTTGCGTCATTGGCGGCAAAACTCACCGTATCGCCGAGCTTTTTGCCCGAAGCCTTCAGGAACTTCGAAGTCACCGCAACCTCATCGGCGCTCTCGGGCAAATCGCCGCTCACCAGCACCGGCTGATCGATGTTCTCCTTGGAGAGACTCTGCACGACCACGCGCTCGCGCGTTGTGCCCACGGCGGTGTAGGCGGTCTCGGTGTAGATACCCTCGGCCGTCTCGACGCCGTCGACCTCTTGGATGGCCGCGAGATCGTCGCGCGTAAGGCCATAGGTCGACTGCACGTTAATGTCATAGACATTCTGCTGGTCAAAATAGGCGTCGACCGAATCGCGCAGGTCCTCGCAGCCCGCCTTAAGGCCGCACATCACGCTCACGCCGAGCGCGGTGATGACCACGATGGACAAAAAGCGCTTAAGACTGCCTCGGATTGTGCGGTAGATGCCGCGGCGAAAAACCGTCGGCACCATATCGTTTGAGCTTTGAGCGGTACGGTAGGTCGTAAAATCCTGCTCGCGCTCCGTATTCTGCGCGTCGTGGCGTAGGCTGTTTTGGCGATCTTGGTCCATGGGCGCTACCACTCGATCGTCTCGATAGGCACGGGATTTTGCTGGACCGTCTCGCTCTCCACGCGGCCGCTCCTAAAGCGGATCAGACGATCGGCCATGGGCGCCAGCGCGGAGTTGTGGGTGATGATGATGACCGTAATGCCCTGCTTGCGGCAAGTGTCCTGCAGCAGCTGCAAGATCTGCTTGCCGGTTTTATAGTCAAGTGCGCCCGTGGGCTCGTCGCACAAAAGCAGCTTGGGGTTCTTTGCCAGCGCGCGGGCAATGGACACGCGCTGCTGCTCGCCGCCCGAAAGCTGCGCGGGGAAGTTGGCGAGGCGCTCACCCAAGCCAACCTGGCAAAGCGTTTGCTCGGCATCGAGCGAATCGGGGCAGATTTGCGCCGCAAGCTCAACATTTTCGAGCGCCGTCAGGTTGGGGACCAGATTGTAGAACTGGAAGACAAAGCCGACATCGGCGCGGCGGTATTCCACGAGCTGAGCCTCGTTGGCGGAGCTCACGTCGCGCCCGTCCACCGTCACGGTGCCGGAGGTCGCCGTATCCATGCCGCCCAGAATGTTGAGCGCCGTGGTCTTGCCGGCACCCGAAGCACCCAGAATGATGGCGAGCTCGCCGCGCTCGACCGTAAAGCTCGCGCCGTCGAGTGCGTGAATGCGGGCGTCGCCCTCGCCGTATGCCTTGATGACGTCTTTGAATTCGATATAAGCCATCGATCGGTTCCCATCTGGTCGGATAACTCTTTAGTATTACCCATTTCGCACCGACTAAAAAGGGACGGGTTTATTTTGGCAGGTTCTATATGGGGAAACGGCAGCTATAGATGAGGCGCCGGGGAGGCAGAGAAATCATCGATGGGGTCAGGCCGACCGCCAAACACAACGCGCGCATCTCAATCTGTCAGCCAAATCATTCGAACAGCTGTTCGTTTCTATGATATGATTCAGCTATCTAAGCAGGCCAATACGCAGAAAGGCGGCCAACATGGCGTTCGACTTTAAGAAGGAATGCAAGGAGCTCTACAGACCTGCGAGCAAGCCGAGTATCGTAACTGTCCCGCCTATGAGCTACGTTGCCGTTCGCGGAAAGGGCGACCCAAATACCGAAGGTGGCGAGTATCAAAATGCCCTGCCGCTGCTTTACGGCATCGCCTATACCGTCAAGATGTCAAAGAAAGGCTCAAGGAGTATCGAGGGCTATTTCGACTTTGTGGTACCGCCGCTCGAGGGCTTCTGGTGGCAAGACTCCCCGAGCGGCGACATCGATTATGTACGCAAGGACGATTTCAACTTTATCTCGTGCATCCGCCTGCCCGATTTCGTCACTCAGGATGACTTTGACTGGGCGGTCGCGGAAGCCACGGCCAAAAAGAAACTGGACTTTTCTGCCGTCGAGCTGCTTAAAGTTGACGAGGGTCTCTGCGTTCAATGCATGCATACCGGACCCTACGACAGCAAGCCGGCAACCGTAGACGCCATGCATGAATATGCGACCGAGCAGGGCTATGTCCCCGACTTCTCAGACACCCGTTTACATCACGAAATCTATCTTTCCGATCCACGCAAGTGTGCGCCGGAGAAACTTAAGACTGTGGTTCGTCATCCTATCAAGCGCGCTGAATAGCGTGGAGCGTCATTTCACGCGCTGGGTTTTAAGCCAGCCAACCAGCCGCCTCCTAGGCCGTCCGGTAATTATCTTGACGCGGCCCGTCGCATCTTATAAGTTTGTTTTGCTAAAGCTGGAAAGCCTCTCAACGATGCGCAACTCCAGCTCTTTTTCTATCAAGAGGCTTAATGAAATACCAGAAGTCGCGGATATCCATCAACGAACAAATAGCACTATTGACAGAAAACAAGGGTCTTAAGTGCTCTGATCAAAGCGAACTCGAGCGAGCTTTGGTCGAAGCCAACCACTACAGACTGTCGGCCTACTGGTTTCCCTACAAAACCAAATGCAAGTCCGGGATTACCATCTTTCGCGAAGGCACAACATTCGAAACCATCATCTACACGTATGAATTTGACCGAGCCCTCCGGCAGTTAATGTTTGATGCGGCGGCAGTGCGGTCGGCAGAATTGAGATCTACCTCAGAAGCAGAATTGCCTATCTTGCCTCTGAGGAACGCGGGCCTTTCTGTTACCCAGATGTCGCCATAACGAGGCTCAACTCGGCATGCCCGTCGAGTTCTGCGCCGCGCTGGGATACGCCGCCGTCTTTGGCAGCGCCACCAACACGCTGCTCGCGCCGATCCTCATTGGCTGCGAGGTCTTCGGTTTCGGTGATCTGCCGGCGTTCTTTATCGTCTGCGTTGTGGCTTATCTGTTCAACATGGACAAATCGATCTACGCCCTGCAGGAGCGGGCGTAGAAAGATGTCCAAGCAGGTGGTCTCAACCGGAAACGGCGCCCCACTCTGAGGCTGTATTCCGGGACACGGTTTCCGCTTGGGACGCCATTCGGAAAGCGCATCCTGCTTTAAAACGGAATTCCGGGACGTAGTTTCCGTCTGAGCCTCCATTCGGAAAGCGTGTCCCGTTCTTTCACGGCGTCCTAGTTATGCAAAGTGTTCGAGCGTTATTCCTCGTACGCGCCCTCAAGCCGCAGCAGCCACTCCTTGCGATCAAGCCCGCCGGCATATCCGTTGAGCGATCCGTCGGCCGCCACCACGCGATGGCACGGCACGATAATCGAAATGGGATTACGCGCGACTGCGGCCCCCACGGCACGGGGAGACACAACGGGCGTTTCATTTCCCGGTACACGATGTCGAGCCGCAACACGCTGGGCAATCTCGCCATACGTGGCGACCTCGCCACGCGGAATAGAAAGCAGCTCGTACCAAACTTCACGCTGAAACGCCGTGCCAATCAAATGCAACGGCGGCGTAAACCGAGGTTCCTGCCCTGCAAAATAAGCATTCAACCAAGCCCAAGAACGCTCGAGCACCGAGGAGGCCGCACCATTTGCGGGATTCACCGACGACATGCCACCGGTACCGGAAACCGCGTCGGCGCCTTCAACATGTTCGGAGTCTTCCCGGAGAAGCGTGGAGCCAAAATGCTCCTGCCCCTCAAACCAAAGTCCCGTCAGACCGCGGCCATCAGCGGCAAGCAAGATTTCGCCCAAAGGCGAAGCAAACGTCGTCGTGACCACCAGCGGCTCCTTTCAAAACTCCGCAACATAATACCGCGAATTGTGCAGACAACCCCAATCGACCCCAAAGTCACCCTAGGCAGCAGGCGCGAACGCGCCGCAGCTGCCGGCCGCGCTCCGCAGTCCCCCAAGGCGGCAGGCGCAAAGCGCCGAGGCCGCCGCCGGGATCAGGGCCCGCAACGGCCACGTGCCTCATCAGCCCAGCGGCCCCAACCAACAACGGCCCCATCGCAGGCCG
>DBGFLF010000201.1:0-2553 GCA_048528725.1 Collinsella sp. | reverse complement strand
GAAAGAAGGTTGCTATGCGCACGATTGGAATGAGCGACTACACCGTTGGCGAGGATTGCTTTGACGAGCTGCCCGGCGCACTGGCCGAGTACGGCGCGAAGAAGGTCGCGATCATCGGTGGCAAGCGGGCACTGGCCGCAGCACTTCCCGGTATCGAAGCTGCGCTGGCGGGTACCGACGTCGAAATTCTGGAGACGCGCGTCTACGGCACCAACAGTACGCGCGCAAATATCGCCAAGGTCGTAAACTCCCCTGCCTGCCAGGAAGCCGACGTGCTCATTGCTTGCGGCGGCGGCAAGGCGCTCGACACCGTGAAGACCGCAGCCATCGAGCTCAAGAAGATCGTCTTTACGGTGCCGACGATTTGCTCCAACTGCTCCGCTGCGACCGCCATTGCCGTCGTGTACAACGACGATGGCTCGCTCGAGGGCTATTCGTACCCCAACCGACCGGCGCACATCTTCATCAACCCCAAGATCATCGCCGAGGCACCGGCAGAGTACTTCTGGGCCGGCGTGGGCGATGCCCTGTCTAAACAGCCCGAGGTCGAGTACGCCACGAGCGCCGGCAACCTGGAGCACACCGCCGGTCTTGGCCTGGCGCTCGCCCACACCTGTTCCGAGCCACTGTTTACCTATGGCGTCCAGGGTCTTGAGGACGTGCGCCAGAACCTGTCGAGCGAGGCCGTCAAGCAGATCGCGCTCGACATCGTGGTCAACACGGGCTACGTCTCCAACCTGACCAACCAAAACGATTACTACTACAACTCGAGCGTGGCGCACGCGTTCTACAACGCCACCTGCAGCATTCCGCGTGAGGGCACCTACCTGCACGGCGAGGTTGTGAGCCTGGGCGTGCTCGTGTTGTTCGCCTACACGGGCGACACCGAGAACCTTAAGCACTATGCCGCCTTTAACAAGCAGATGGGCCTGCCCGTGACGCTTGAGCAGGTCGGGCTTTCCGAGGACGATATCCCGGCCCTGTGCGAGTACGCGCACGCCACCAACGAGTGGAAGCAGGGAAACCCTGAGCCCTTCACCGACGAGAAGTTCGCCGCCGCCATCAAGGCCGCCAACGCCTACGGCCACACCCTCCTTGCCTAACCTACCAAAAAGGGACAGGTTTATTTTGGCAGGTTTTATATCGGTAAACACCATTGGACAATTATTGAAATAGTTTAGCTTGCCAGCAAAAGGTGCGGCCATCTACTCGATGGCCGCCCCTTTTATTTACTACTTCAACATGCTGGGGTCGAACTCGCTAGCCGGAATCACGCGGTAGCCGTGACGCAGCAACAGATCGACGAAAACACCATTGCCCGCTGTGAGGGTGCCGCTGAATGTTCCGTCGTAGATGCGCCCTGCACCACACGAGGGACTGCGGTCCTGCAAGACACACGCGGCGATCTCTTCCGGACCGCCCGCCTGCTCACACATATCGAGCGCACGTTGAGCGCCCAGGCGGAATTCCCGGTCAACGGACACGTCCTCGCAGGTACGAACCTCGCCGTTCACAATCTCGGACGGCTTGCGCGGCGTGGGCAGGCCCCCAAAGACCTCAGGGCACACCAAGAGGACCTCGGTCCCCGTACGCTCGCAGGCCTCGACCAGCTCGCGATGGTAATTATCGAGACCGTTATACTTGCAGCTCTCGCCCATCAAGCAGGCGCTCACCACGATCTTCATGTGCATCCCTCCTAAGCAAAACGCCCCATTTGAGATAGGCACTCAAATGGGGCGTCGATATTTACTGTCCCGAACGCAACGTTACTGCTGCTTTGGCATCAGCGGATTCTCGCGCGTGAGGAGATTCATAAACTCCTCGCCCGTGATGGTCTCCTTCTTGTACAGATAACGAGCCAGCTCATGGAGCTTGAACTTGTTCTCCTTGAGGATCTGCAGGGCGCGATCGTGCGCATCCTCGATCAGCTTAGCGACAATCGCGTCCACACGCTCGGCCGTACCAGGGGCGCAGGTGAGCGACGTATCCTGATTGAGATACGCGTTCTGCACGGTACCGAGCGCCATCATGCCAAACTCGTCGGACATACCAAAGCGCGTCACCATGTTACGGGCGAGCTTGGTGGCCTGTTCGATATCGTTGGCGGCACCGGTCGTCATCTCGCCAAAGATGAGTTCCTCGGCCGCACGGCCGCCGCAGTAGACGGCAAGCTTGTCCAAGACCTCCTGGCGTGTCGTCAGGAAGCGCTCGTCCTCCTCGACCTGCATGGTATAGCCAAGAGCACCGCTCGTGCGCGGCACGATGGTGATCTTGGTAACCGGCGCGGAACCCTTTTGGCGGGCAGCGACGATGGCATGACCGATCTCGTGGTAGGAAACGACCTGCTTCTCATGGTCGGAAAGCACCGTGGACTTGCGCTGCTGGCCGGCGATGACAACCTCCACCGACTCCTCAAAGTCGTCCTGGGTTGCACGCTTGCGACCCTCGCGAACGGCGCGCAAGGCGCCCTCGTTGATGATATTGGCCAGGTCGGCGCCCGAGGCACCAGGCGTGGCGCGGGCAATCGCGGTCAGATCGATCGGCGGCTCGGTC
>DBGFLF010000200.1:0-9044 GCA_048528725.1 Collinsella sp. | reverse complement strand
GCCGTCCTCCGATCTTCCGGGGCCGGCCGGTCCGGCCCTCAGGGTATCGGGTTCCCACATTCATCCGTACATGTACGGATGAATGTGGGAGGTGTTCGGATGAAGTCGATAATCAAGGTCTGATTGTTTGAGGGTGCCAGATGTAAATAAACAGTGGAGCGGCTGCAAAAGAGCCGCCCCACCGGGTAAAATCAGGTTGTGCCGCGGAACCCGCTCCTCAGCTAGTCACACTTCGGAAGCGCGGGCAACGCAGGTATTATCGTCTAAAGGGCCGGCTGCAACCGGCCCTTTTCTGTGGCAGCCAATGGACCCACATCAGACGAAGGCCGCGTCTTTGCCTGTCAGGTCACGCTCGCCAGCTACGGCTAGAATGTCGTTGCCGGCGTCCATGACCGGTATTGTTTCGTAGCGTGCGTCGCAACCGCGAGTGCGCCTGCGACGGCTGCGGTGGCTTCGGTCGCAACGTGCTGCTACCCTTGCGTTTCGCCATTGGTCGCTTCGTTGATGGCGCGGTACTCGGCGCTTAGTTCGCGCGCCAGCTCTTCCTTGCTTGGAAGATACGGCAGGTATTTGGCGGCAAACACTTGGTCGTTGTCTTCGGGCAGCGTGTACTCGACAATCGAATCGCTTTTGTCCGCGCAGAGCACGATGCCTATGGGCGGATTGTCGCCTTCGTTCATGAGCTCGCGCGTGTAGTAGTTCACATACATTTGCATCTGGCCCAGGTCCTGATGCGTAAGGTCGTCCGTCTTAAGGTCGATGAGCACGAAGCAGCGCATCAGATAGTTGTAAAAAACAAGGTCAATATAGAAATGGCGCCCATCAAAGGTGATGCGCTTTTGGCGCGCCTCGAAAGCGAAACCACGGCCAAGCTCCAGCAGGAACTTCTGAAGATGCGTGATGAGCGCCTGCTCTAGATCGCTCTCGCGAAACGCAGTATCGTCCGAGAAACCTAAAAACTCCAGTACATATGGGTCGCGGATGATATCCTCGGGGCGACGAGCCGGGGCGCTCTTTTGGATTTCCTGGGTGACGGCCTCCTTGTCCTTGCTGGCAAGTAGGCGCTCGCGGAACATGGTGTTGATCTGGCGTTCGAGCTGATCGGCGCCACCAACGAGAATCGGCGCATTCGTTCATGTACCATGTTCGAGCATCAGGGTCGGTTATACGCGATAACCTGCGGTAATGTGTCCAATTCAATTCGGAACGCAGCGCGTTCCGGATTGGGAACGCAAGATAAAACTGACGCATGTATCTTAAGCTTCTGGCGTTGAAGCCTCTGCCAAAATCCTTAGTCAATCTAACGGCAAGTTCGTCGATCAGTGCATCGCCATACTTGGCGCGCTCCTCTCCGCCCTGTTCATCAACAATACTCTTGCCGATCTCCCAATATGCCTCAACCATCGCAAAGTTAACGGCGGTATAGGCCTTGTCGCGAGCGGCGTTGAGAATCGAGGAGACCTGCTTGTAAAAACCTTCGGGCACGATTGCCGATTCTCCACGGTTTACTAGTTCACCCATCACTGTCGCCCCACTTTCCTCTTGTGGAATGCATCTTTAACGCATTTAGTTTAAAGCCTCGCGCGGACACGAATTGCTATGTTGTCTGGCACCTTCGCATGGGAGCCTTGCGGTGGTTAAAATGTGACCATAGAGGCAGTTTTAGCGAACCCCGCGGGAGTGACGCGTATGGACAACAACACGCTGCTGTTCCAGGACAAAGGTTCGGGTAGGTTTAAAGACGTTAAGATCTACCCCAACCGTATTGAGGTGCTCAAGAAGGACACTTTCGGCGGCAAGCACACCGAGATTGTCTATCTTAAGGACATTACGGGCGTCAATAGAATCAAGGGCCGCGATGTTTTTCTGCGCAATCGACTGTTGACTGCTTGCGTCTTTAGCCTGAGCAGCCGTGCGAAGGCCCAGGAGTTTGTTAACGCGCTGAACATGGTGATGTAGCCTATGGCGACGTTTGGGCCAAGGTGAAAATCGGGGCGCAGAACGGTATCCTGCGCCCCCGATTGAGTCGATGTGTCTAAAAGGGCCGGCTTGCCTATTCGCTATCGTCCCCAGCGTTTTCGCGGTCATTTGCAAGCATCGCTGCGCCGGCGACCGTCGTCGCCACGGCGGCAGCGGCGAGCCCGGCGGCAATGCCGGAGCCATCGCCCGTGTCGGCGAGTTTTCCGCCCGAGCCCTTGCCCTTGTTGTCCTTGCCGTTCTTGTCGGTGCTGCTCGCGTTGGTGCCGTTGCCGCTGCCGGTGCCGCCCGCACTGCCCGAGGCCGCTACGGTAAAGCTTGCGGCTCCGTCGGTGGCAAGCGTGTAGTTTTGCGCCGCGTCGCCCAACAGACCTTTCGCACGCACCCAATACGTCCCCGCGGCAAATGCCTCGCCCTCGGCCATTGCCGTGCCCGGAGCGCCGTCCGCGTCGTGCACAAACTCGAGCTGGGCGGTGCAGGCGTCGGTTTCGAGCTTGCCCTCGAGTGATGCCGCAATCTTGGCGCGCACGTCTTCGCCGGCCTTAAGGCCTTCGAGTCCCTCAAAATGGGGCGTCAGCGCGAGCGGATCGATATCGATGGGCACGAAGCCCTGCAGTCCTGTAGCGGTCTCGTTGCCCAGGGCGTCGACATCCACGTATTCGATGGCAAACGCGCTGCCAGAAGCGGCCACGTTGAGTACGTTGCTGCTGTTAACGAGGCGGAAATGACCCTCGCCAACGGTCTTGCCATCCTGGAATGAGGCATCGCTCAGCGAGTCGCCGTACGTCATGCGCATGCGGGTCGGGAGATAGTACGGGAGATAGTACGAAGCCGTCTGCTTGTGCTCCGTATCGTAATTGCGCTGATAGATGCTCCGGGCCAGCGCCGCATCAACAAAGTCGGATGCGATGATGCCAATGTGCTTGAGGTAATCTGACTTTGTATCCTCGGTGCCGCTGGGATTGATGTACGGGCTCTTGTACAGATGCTCGTTGACTACTCGTGCCGAGGTAAAAGGATTGCCTCCGTGCGACAAGCCCGTGCAGCTGGTGTAGTTGATAGACCAGCAACGCTCCTGGACTTGCACCTCGGCCCCGGCATCGTCCACGACGTCCACCTTGTTGCACGTGCGCCCGGTCGTTTCCTTCAGCGCATTATCGACCCAGCTGAGCTTGTCGGTTCCCGTGAGTTTGTACTTGTCCTGGGCATATACCTTGGTGCAATAGGGCTCTTCATTGCCCGTTTCCCCTATGGCTTCAAATCCCCGCGCGTCTTGGACGAGACACATCGACTGCCCGGAATGCGCCTTGATCTTGTCATCCCATTGGGTGAGGTCGAGGCCCCACGTGTGGCCGCTTACGCTGTTGCCGGCGAGCCCAAATCGACGCAGCAGGACGATCTTTCCGCGCACCTCGCCCAGCGTGGGGACGTGGCTCGACGTGTAGAACAGGTTGGGGTTATCGGCCATAACCTTGGCGAAGGCCGTCGTAACACTTTCGTCGGTAGCCTCGTCGTTGCCTCGTGATACAAGCATGATGAGCGCTTCTGACGGGTTTTCGTTCAAAAACGTTTTGAAGTAGCCTATGACATCGGAGAGATGCAGATAGTTCCCGTCTTTTTTGAGTAGGTAGAAAATCCCGTGGTCGATGCCGGGGTCATCGCCCTTTCCGAGCCGGATATCAAAATAGCGAATGCCTTCGAGCAACTGCGTGGGAATGTAATCCTGCTGGCATTTTACTTGCGAGGATTGGGGCTCAGTGTCGTTGTCCACGCTGCAGGTGCCCGAATCGTGCGTACCCGGGATGCTCAGCTCGTCGAGGAACTTGTTGTCGTCGACGTATTTCATCCAACATGGTCCGTCGACGTAGCTGCTGTACGTGATCCAGTCGAGGCTGCTAACCGTGGCATCGTTCTTTTTCATGTCGTAACCGATAAGTTCGAGCTCCCACGGAATGCTCTTACTCTTATGGCAGATCTTATTGTTGTCCTGGTCTTTGCCGTTCGATTCTATTGCCAGGTACTTAATGTCTTTTTTCTCGGTTTCTTTCTCGACCGTGCGGTCTCGGATGATGTAGGTTCCGTTTGATTGACGCTCGAACGCAAAAGCGCGGCTGGGCTTGTTGTCATACTCGCCGCCCCATACGTGGATGACCTTTCCATCTTTGTCCGAGTCGTCGTCGACCGACCAAATGCTGTAGCCCGTCTTTTTATGCTCTTCGAAATTGAGCAAGGTGCGGATAGCATACCAGTTTGTATCGTCATTCTTGGTCGTTACGTTCTCAAGGATGAGCTTGCTGGACGTGCCGTCGTTAAACAGGTGGCAGACGTTGCCGCGAACGTTGCCGTCTTGGTTGACGCTCGCGGTGCGAAAATAGCCCGCGGGGCGAAGGCGAATGACGAAATTACCGAGGTGCTCCGCCGGTTTGGGCGTGTCGTCTGCAAATGCCGCTCGCAGGGGAATGCCCGGTGCCGCGGTTTCTGGCAGGCTTGCAAGCGGCGACAGCGCCGCAAGACCTAAGCCCAGCGTAAACGCTCGGCGACTGATGGCATGATGTTCGGCCATGACTCCTCCATTCGCAGGGTGCGGTTATGCGATAGTTTTGGTCACTATACTGCCCAGATGTTTAAAGATGCTGGTTTAATTGTCTGCGCGGCGCAATAAATCGGTGGGCGGACGTGTTGGGGTGTTTATCGTTTTCGTACTGTTGCCACATTTGGGGCGGTTCCGGCGTCCGGCATCCTCGCGTTCGTCGGCTACCGGCATAAGAAAGGGAGGGTCGGTTTACCGGCCCTCCCTGGGTACGAAGCGCTGGGGTACCGTCGCTTGTTTGCACTGCGACCGTGTTTCCCGTTGCGCTCGCCAGTCGCTTAGCGCTTGATCTCGATATCGTCGAGCTTGACGTCCATGGCCTCGGTCTTGGCTTCGGCGATGTCGTCGGCAAACTCCAGAGACTTCATCATGGTCTTGACGGCGTCCTTGTGCTCCTCGACATTGTCGATGCTCACGTAGACGCTGCCGCCGCCTGCTTCGGTGAAGTACTCAGTCGTCACGCCGCCCGAGTGTGTATAGGAAGCGTTGCGCCAAGTCTTGCCGTTGTACTTGACGGGATCATTCTCGGTCCACTCAAAGTTGGCCTTCCATTTGGCCTCGTAGTCGAACAGCTCGTCGGCGTTCTTGTCGGAGTCGAAGACAGGGATGAAGCGATCGCTGGCGTGCTCGCTCTCGGTGAACTTAAACTGGGCCCTATCGGCGGTGTCGCCTGCGACGTCCGTGATTTCGACGCCCTCGGGCACCTCGACCTTAAACCAAATGAAGTCGGTCCTCATATCCACGGCTGGCTTTTCTGCTCCGCCGCCACCGCCACTGCCGGCAGCGCCACCGCTTCCACCGCAACCCACCAGGGCAACTGCGGCAAAAAGACTCATGCAGAGGGTGAGAATCGCAAAGGCCTTCTTTTTCATGGTCGTGTCCTCCTCGATCTGTAACCGCCCATGGATTACCTGCCTTTACTGTACGCGTGGGCGGCTCGCTAGGGTGGGCCATGTGTCCCATTCTGAGGGCCGGATTTGCGCCGTTAAGTGGCAATATGCTCGGACGCAAAAGAGGGGAGGGCCGATGCTGTCGGCCCTCCCCGGGGTTGGGTGCCCGTTGTTTTAATGGGGCGCGTGTACGCGGGTGCGCATAGGCACGTGCGGGTGTCCCGTTACTTGATCTCGATGCTCGAAATCTCGACTTCGCGTGCCTCGGAAACTGCCTCTTCCATGTCATCGGGGAACTCGATGGAGTTGAGAAGCGCCTCGGCTTCTTTCTTGTGCAGGTCGAAGTTCGCGATGAGAACGCAGACGCTTCCCGGCTCAACGTCGGTAAAGAGATAGGTATGGGTGCCGCGGTTGTCCTTGCACGTTCCGGTGAGCCATGTCCTGCCGTTGTACTCGACGGGGTCGCCAACTTCCCACTGGAACATGCTGCTCTTTCGACCTTCATCGGCAAGAGCCTCTTCTGCCGTCATCTTCTCTTCCCAAACAGGTATGAAGCGGTCAACCGTGGTGTTCTCGTTCTCGGGGAAGGTGAGCTGGACCCTGTCGGCGTTCTTGCCGGCGGAGTCGCTCACGCCAACGCTCTCGGGCATCTCGACCTTAAACCAGATAAAGTCGGTCTTCTTGGCGACGGGGGCCTTTTCCTTGCTCTCGCTCTTGGGGGCGCTCCCGCCGCCCGATGCGCTCCCGCCGCAGCCGACAAGGGCAAACGCGGCAAAGAGGGCGATGCAAAGGGAAAGGATCGATAGGGTCTTTTTCTTCATGGTGGCGTCCTCCTTGTCTGCCAGGGACATCGTGTGCCGCGGATCGCTGGGGCGGCGGTTACGCATGCGCATGATGTCTTTGTTTACTGTGCGGTTATTCTTCCATTCGTCGTCCGGTGCCGTGATGAGCTTGCCCCAACATAGGGCTCCTTACCTATATGTATGCCCCAGTTGCCGCTGCCCGGAAGTCTCGAAAGGTGGGCCATGTGTCCCATGTTTGCGTTGCTGTCGCCTATCGTGTGCCATAGAAATCCGCGATGGCCAGGTGCGCTGACGCCCATGTGCTTATGGGCTAGACTTAGCACCATTACGTGTTCGATGCGGTTGGTCGGCGGTTGCCGCCCGACCGATGTATATGACTTGAAGGTGCGTGCGTATGAGTCAAGAGATGATGGATAAGACCTGCCGCGGATTTGCCGAGGCGCTGGCCGCGCGCGAGCCGGTTCCCGGCGGCGGTAGCGCGAGCGCCTTTGTGGGCGCGCTGGGCGCCTCGCTTTGCGGGATGGTCGCCCGCTATGGGGCGACCAATCCCGCGCTTGCTGATCGTGCGGATGACCTGACGCGTGCGTTTGCCCAGGCTGATGAGTTGGCCCAGGAGCTTGTCGAGTTGGTTGCCGAGGACGTTCGTGCCTATGGGCAGGTGTCCGCGGCGTACGGTATTCCGCGTGACGATCCGGCTCGAGCGACCGCGATTCAGGGTGCGCTGCATGTGGCCGCTATGCCGCCGTATCGCATTATGGATGCCTGCGGGCGTGCGCTGGCGCTGCTCGAGGACATGGCCGACAAGGGTTCGCGTCAGCTGCTGTCCGATGTGGCGTGCGGCGCCGTGTTCTGCCGTTCCGCTATGCAGGGCGCGAGCTTGACGCTCTTTGCGAACACCACGTCTATGAAGGATCGCGCTCGTGCCGAGGAGCTCGAGACGGCGTGTGATGAGTTGCTCGACATGTGGTTGCCGCGCGCCGATGCGCTGGCGCGCCGCGCCGCCGACGCCGCAAGGAAGAGGGGATAGCCATGGCTGAGCTACTGAAGGGTGCTCCCGTCGCCCGCGCGTTGACTGAGGAACTTGCTGCTCGCTGCGCAGCCCTGCGCGAGCGGGGCGTTGTTCCGACGTTGGCTATCGTGCGTGTGGGTGAACGCGAGGACGACCTATCCTACGAGCGCGGTGCGCTCAAGCGCTGCGAGAAGGTTGGCATTGAAGCTCGCCGCGTTTTGCTTCCCGCCGATGTTTCGCAGGACGAGCTGTTGGCGGCCATCGAGGACATCAATACCGATTCGTCTGTTCATGGCTGCCTGATGTTCCGCCCGCTGCCCGCCGGCCTTGACGAGGACGCGGTTGCCGCGGCACTCGATCCTGCTAAGGACGTTGACTCCATGACGCCGGTTTCGCTGCTCACCACGCTTTCGGGGCGCGGCGAGGGTTTTGCCCCCTGCACAGCCGAAGCCGTGCTTGCTTTGCTGGATCATTACGGCGTTGAGCTGGATGGAGCTAAGGTTGCTGTGGTCGGGCGCTCGCTGGTGATCGGGCGTCCTGTTGCCGCCATGCTTACGGCGCGCAATGCGACCGTGACGACGTGCCATACGCATACGCGCGACCTTGCTGCCGAGTGTCGTGCTGCCGACATTGTGGTTGCCGCAGTCGGACGCGCGCGCACGATTGGTGCGGATGCGGTCCGCGAGGGCCAGACGGTCATCGATGTGGGCATTAACTGGGACGAGGCGGCCGGTAAGTTGGTCGGTGACGTCGATTTTGATGCCGCGGAGCCGATTGTTGGCGCCATCACGCCCGTCCCGGGTGGCGTGGGCGCCGTGACGACGGCGATTCTCGCCAAGCACGTGATCGAGGCGGCCGAACGCGCGGTGAAATAGGCGTTTGGAGGACGTTTAGGGGGTTGGTTAGATACCCCGTGGTCAAAAAATGCCAAATATGAGTACTGTTGCCTCGTTGGTTACATATCTTTGAGGTAGTTTTGACTCCCTAATGATAGTGAATATCATTAGGGAGTCTCCTTTATTGAACCCATGTGGAATTACTTTGTTCAACTTTTGGACAAGTGGGGACTTCTGGCGCCCTGGACGATGGAATTTGCTGCTACTAAATTGGTGACAGTACTCATATTTGGCATTGTTTGACCACAAGGGTTGCCGGGGCCGCGGTTTCGCCCTTTTTGCGTCGAAGCGATACACTGTTACCGTTTGATTTCTTCGCTCAAGGAGGATACGCATGCCGTGCACAACGATTTTGGTTGGTAAGAACGCGAGCTATGACGGTTCGACGCTGGTCGCCCGCAACGAGGATTCGTCCAACGGAGTATTTGAGCCCAAGCGCATGCGCGTGGTGCATCCCGACGAGCAGCCGCGCGTTTATACGAGCGTCCTGAGCCATCTGACCGTTGAGCTGCCCGTTAACCCGATGCGCTACACGAGCGTCCCCGACGTTATCCCCGGTCACGGCATCTGGGCCGAGGCTGGATTCAACGAGCTCAACGTGGGTATGTCCGCAACCGAGACGCTTACCACCAACGAGCGTGTTCGCGGTGCCGATCCACTCGTCGACTACGTGCCCGCTAAGGGCAACGAGGGCGAGGATGACTACGTTCCGGCGCAGCCCGGCGGCCTGGGCGAGGAGGACATGGTGACCCTGGTGCTGCCGTATGCCAAGTCCGCCCGCGACGGTGTTCGTATCCTGGGCGACCTGCTCGAGCGCTATGGCACCTACGAGAACAACGGCATCGCCTTTAGCGACGTGGACGAGATCTGGTGGCTCGA
>DBGFLF010000199.1:0-2017 GCA_048528725.1 Collinsella sp. | reverse complement strand
AATGCCCCTAAGCGGCAATCTGCCTTTCAATCGTCGGGCATGGCCAGAAGGCCTATGCCCTCCTCTTTCAAGGCACATTGCTCGCTTAGGGGCGTTTTCGCTGACTTATGCTCAACCTGTGGCGCTTTTTTTGGAGCGAGGGAGGGGTCCTACGACAGTTCGTCGGCTATTTGGTGCTCGTAGAAGGCTTCGATTACGGCGTTAAAGTCGCGGGCGAAGTCTTCCATGGTTCCGCGCCAGGTGGCTCGGCTGGGCTTGCCCTGGCCCACAAAGGCGGTTTGGATGCCGCAATCGGGGGACGGGAAGTCGCGTTTGGGATCGTTGCCAACCATAAGGACCTCGTGCGGCTCGAGCCCCATCACCTGAAGCTGCTCTAGATAGTAGGTGGCATCGGGCTTGCAGCGGGTGGTGTTTCCCATGTGTGTGACGAGCTCAAAGGGAGCGTCGGCCAGGTCGCCCCAACCCATGCGGCACTCGATGGCGCCCTGGGGAAAGCTGGGGTTGGTAAAGAGCGCGCAGCGCAGCCCTGCGTCCTGTACGGCCTGGAGCGCGGCGTGCGCGCCCGGCATGGCGTGGGCGTTAATGACCTCGTCGTTCTTGTACGGAAGAACTTCGCGGTCATAGTAGGTAAACGCCTCGTAGATGAGGGGATCGGAGAGGCAGATCCCGCATCGGCGCTCGACCTCTTCTTGGTAAAACTCAAGATTGGTGCGGTTGTCCGTGCCGCTGCGGCGATTGGCGTTGAGGTCGACCAGGATGGTGCCGAGGCGCGCCATCGTGCCACCGCGGCTGCGGCGCCCGATATCCGCGAGCATCGAAGAGACATCCTTAAAATAGCGAAGGATGAACGCGTTGAGGTTGATGCTAAGAAGCGTCTCGTCCATATCGAAAACGACTGCTTTGAGCACGCGGGCACCTTTCTCGTAAATTTGATCTAGAGTCGTTGGCTCCGGATACTTTACCCCAAAGCCGAATGCCTGGCTGGTTATCGTCAAGTTGCGGAGACGTGTGTTCATAAGATTACGAAAAAGTCTCCACACGAGTAAAAAATCGCAGTTCACGCTTGAAATCGAACTCATTTCCCCGTAACCTATACGAACGTGATTGCATAAGCGTCACATTAGTATCTGTCGGCTCCCGAGTGTTCCTAAACGTTGTGTGCTTGTCGCACCCTTCTGTAGGTCCTAGCAATCGGGGCCCCGTAGTTCGAAAGGGGTCCACCTTTGAGTGAGATTCAGAACTCGTCCATTTTCTCTCTTGACGATGTCAACGAGGAGGAGATGAACAACCTCATCGACGGTACGATTACCGACTTTGATGAGGGCGATCTCGTTAACGGCACTGTCGTTAAGATCGAGCATGACGAGGTGCTCGTTGACATCGGATTCAAGTCCGAGGGCGTTATCCCGGTCCGCGAGCTGTCCATCCGCAAGGACGCTAACCCTGCAGACATCGTTGCACTCGGTGATCCCATCGAGGCTCTGGTTCTCCAGAAGGAGGACAAGGACGGTCGTCTGGTCCTGTCCAAGAAGCGTGCCGAGTACGAGCGTGCTTGGAACCGCATCGAGGAGAAGTTCAACTCCGGCGAGAACGTCGAAGGCGAGGTTATCGAGGTTGTCAAGGGCGGCCTGATCCTCGACATCGGCCTGCGTGGCTTCCTGCCTGCTTCCCTCGTCGACCTCCGTCGCGTCAAGGACCTCACCTCCTACATGGGCACCCGCATCGAGGCCCGCGTTATCGAGATGGACCGCAACCGCAACAACGTCGTCCTCTCCCGTCGCGTCGTGCTCGAGGAGTCCCGTAAGGCCGAGCGCTCCGAGATCCTGTCCAAGCTCAAATCTGGCATGCGTCTCCAGGGCACCGTTTCCTCCATCGTCGACTTCGGCGCCTTCGTCGACCTCGGCGGCATCGACGGCCTCATCCACATCTCCGAGCTCTCCTGGAACCACGTCAACCATCCTTCCGAGGTTGTCAAGGTCGGCCAGGAGGTCGAGGTCGAGGTTCTCGACGTCGATCT
>DBGFLF010000198.1:0-2641 GCA_048528725.1 Collinsella sp. | reverse complement strand
CGGGATAGCCACAGGCAATAGCGCCCGAGCTCACCACGACCAGACGCCAGCCGAGCTTGCGCAGCGCTGCGGCTTGATCGGCAAGTCCGCCGATAAAGGCGCGGTTGACCTTGCCATCGGCGCCCACCACCGTGGACGAACCGATCTTTACCACCATCGTTTTATAAGAAGTCGTCATACGTCAAACCAATCAACTGTTCAGCGAACGGCCGAGCTGGCGGCCAAGGGAGCGTGACTCGCCCCTACCGCCCAAAGAATTAGTGAGCCCAGGGGAAAGCCGAAGCCGCGGCCATGTTCTTGCGCACGAGCTCGTCGCGCACCTGAGCCAGGCCCTGCTCCATGCCCACCACATAGGTCTGCGGGTACAGGAAGCGCTTGAAAGCTGCGTCCAGATGATCGAGCGCCCAAGCACAGCGCTCGCGCGCGTCCTGGATGCTCTCACGCGGAGCCACCGCACTGCCATCGCGCACGATCGGCACCAGCAGCTCGCGATACTCAAGTTCGGACACGTCGGTCACCAGGGCGGCATCATTCACGGCCACGAGGGTATTGCCGCGCGCGGAGCCCTCCCCCGCCAGATGGTCCTCGTCGTAGATCATGTCGCAGACCGGGCCGCCAAATCCGTCGTAATAACGGCGCACGCGTTGCACACCCGGGATCGTGCGCTTGTAGGGCTGCTCGGAAAGCTTCACCACCGGCGTCCACGGCTCCGCGTCGCTCGCACGACGGGCCGAAAGCTTATACACGCCGCCCAGCGCCGGCTGATCGTAGCAGGTCGCGAGCTTGGTACCCACGCCAAAGCTATCGATGGGCGCGCCCTGGTCGAGCAGCGACTGGATCGTGTACTCGTCCAGGTCGTTGGAGACCGAAATCCCCACATAGGGCAGGCCCTCGGCGTCAAAACGGCCGCGGACATACTTAGACAACTTAGCCAGGTCGCCCGAGTCGATGCGAATGGCCGACAGGCGCTCACCCGCCGCCTCCATCTCCTTGGCAACCGTAATGGCATGTTCGCAGCCCTCGCGCACGTCGTACGTGTCGATAAGCAGCGTGCAGTTCTTGGGGCTTGACTTGGCAAACGCACGGAAGGCCTCGAGCTCGGAATCGAAACTCATCACCCAGCTGTGCGCATGCGTGCCAAAGACGGGGATGCCGTAGCGGCGCCCGGCAAGCACGTTGGACGTAGACGAGCAGCCCGCCACGTAGCTCGCGCGCGCAACAGCCAGGCCGCCATCGGGACCCTGGGCACGGCGCAGGCCAAACTCGGCCACGGGACGACCATCGGCCGCCAGTACCACGCGCGCCGTCTTGGTGGCGACAAGCGTCTGGAAGCCGACGATGTTGAGCAACGCGGTCTCGAGCAGCTGGCACTCCAGCGACGGGCCGGTGACGCGCACCATGGGCTCGCGCGGAAAGACGAGCTCGCCCTCGGGCACGGCGTCGATATTCACGTGCGCACGGAAGTTGCGCAGGTAGTCGAGAAATGCAGGCTTAAACATCGCGCCGCCGGCCGGGGCCTGGAGCGAAGCTAGATAGTCGATGTCCTCGGGCGTAAAGCGCAGGTTCTCGACAAGCTCGGGCAGCTCGGCAGTGCCGCACATGACGGCATACGCGCTGCCAAAGGGATGGTCACGGTAAAACGCCGTAAAGCAACCCTGCTCATTGGCCTTGCCGCTCTCCCACAGGCCCTGGGCCATAGTGAGTTCGTACAAATCGGTGAGCATTGCAATGTCGGTAGGATGCGAGATGTCGGTCAAAGCCATGGGGCGACCTTTCGGATGTGCTGTGCAGAGATTGAGGGTTGGGCGAGGCGGACGTGCGGGCATAGAGCCCGGCGCGAACAGGTTAGTGCAGGCCCATGCTGCCCGTGATCGTGTAAACCATAAAGACGATAAACGCGATGAGGGCGAGCACGATGATGATTTTTTGAGCCGGCGCCATGCCGGGGATCTCATTCTCGCCCGCAGGCTCCTTGGAGGTGACCATGCGCTGGGCAAAGGTCATCTCGTCACGGCTCGGTTTGGGCTCGACGGACTTGGGACGAGCGGCCTTTTTAGGCTGAGGTTTGGGTGCGGTGGGCGCGGGCTTCGCGGCGGCGGGCTTGGGCGCAGGCTCGGGCTTGGGCGCGGGCGCAGGCTCGGATGCAACCTTCGCGGCGGCCTCCTCGGCCTTCTCGCGCTCGGCACGCAGGGCGGCCAGCTCCTCACGCTCGCGGCGCGCCTCTTCCTGGGCCTCGCGACGAGCCTTCTCGGCGCGGAGCTCTTCCAACTCGGCGCGCTCCTCGGCAGACAGTGGTTGGAACTCAAGCTCGGCCATGGTGCAGCCCTTTCTTTTTAAAAAAAGCCGCCGACACAATGTCAGCGGCTTATCAAATCCAAGGGTGGAGACGAAGGGAGTCGAACCCTCGGCCTCTGCCATGCGACGGCAGCGCTCTCCCAACTGAGCTACGTCCCCAGGACAAGTTGATATTTTACCTACGGCTCGCCAACTGTCAACGCCCAATACCCAGTCTTTTTGGGACGGGGCTGTTTTGACTACTTTTCGAACGCCCGAGCCACCCGATGATTTTTCTGGGACGGGGATTAAAAAATCATCATGTGCCGAATGATTTTTTAAGGCTCTGTTAGACCAGGATTGACAT
>DBGFLF010000197.1:0-7312 GCA_048528725.1 Collinsella sp. | reverse complement strand
ATATCATAATGGCGTTTTTTACAAACCCGCAGGAAATGCGAGCGCAAACAACTACCGTTCACCGATTTGTTTGGTATTTTTCCTTGCCTTTGTACGACCTTCGCTCTAGCTGTTATGCCAGCTTTAGCAGGGTAAAGTGTCCCAGAGACCCTACAGAAACTGCAGGGCGGCCACGGGATCCCCCGTGGCCGCCCTGTGGTGTAGCTAGTTTTTAGCTTTGATTACCGCTTGGCATTAGGCGGCTGCGGCGGCCTTGTCGGTCGTTGCCTTGCTATCGCCGTTGCCCTGGCCCTCAAAATGCTTGTAGCACCAGCTGGTGACCAGCGGGGTCAAAATAGCCGTAACGATTGCGCAGGCAGCAACCTGTGCCGTAGCCGTCGCGAGCACCGCACCGCCGTACATGGCCCCGTTGACGCTTGCCATGGCAGCAGGCGTGGCCACATTGGCTCCGGCGCAGCTCGAAATGGCCGCACCTGCGACACCCGTACCACCCGTGAGCTTATCGACCGCGATGACGGGAATTGCAAAGATCACCGAGCAGATCACGCCGAGCAGGATGCCGGGAAGACCGCCGTTGATAAGCTGGCCAAAAGTCATGGTCGAGCCCATGGCAAAGAAGACGAGCACGATGATGGCGGAAAGTGCCGGTGCCATCATCTTCTTAAAGCTGGGGAACAGGTTACCCAGAATAATGCCGACGACGATCGGCAGAATGGCGCCCACGAGCGACCAGCCGATCGGGGCCTGGCCGGCAGCGCCGAGCACGATCATCGTGACCGGAGGGCCGACAACCAGCGTGGTGATGGCGACAGCGCCACGCTCAGCCTCGTTGCCCATGGTACCCATCAGCCCAGCGTACATAGCGTTGTTGGCGCCGGTGCAAGCCGCCAGCATCACCATGGCAGAGATGCCAAACAAGTTGTCGTTGAACACATAAAGGATGAGCAGCGACATGGCAACGACCACGATCTGCTTGACGGCGATGATGATGGCGCCGCGGGCAGCGGCGGCAGGAGCGCTCTTAAACGAAATCGTCGTACCGACGATGAGCAAAAAAGCGCCCACGAGCGGGCCAGCGCCCTGCTGGGTCATGCCAAGCGTAAAGCTGCCGAGCGTTTTGAACAGGTCGGGGAATAGCGTGTTGAGCAGACAGCCCAACAGAAGCGGCACCAAGATATTGGCGCCCGGGATGGAGGACATCTTAAAGAACGGCTCCTTTGCCGCCGGCGCCTCCACCGCAGTCGATTCACTCATATATATCTCCTTTGGATGCATGCGAATCGTAGCCGCATGCGCCTATATCAGAAAGAAGGCGACGGTCCCGAGTCGCAGGAGCCGTCGCCGAATAATCGTCGCGGAGTATTACCCGTCCAGAACGATGCCACCGTCGCAGTCACCGATCTCGCCGTTCACGAAGCTGGCGAGGTCGGAAGCGAAGAACAGCACCATCTGCGCAGGCTCGCTGGCCTGGGCGGCGCGGCCCAGAGGAATACCGTTGATGATGCGCTGAGAGTTCTCGTCAGAGAGGATCGAGGTCATATCGGTAAGCGTGAGCGACGGGCATACAGCGTTGCAGCGAACGCCAAACTTGCCGCCTTCCTTGGCGACTGCCTTGGTTAGACCGTTAACACCGGCCTTGGAGCTCGCGTAAGCCGCGGTGCCGAGCAGGCCGCCGCCGATCTTGCCAGCAACAGAGCTCACGTTGACGATAGTGCCGGCATGGGCCGCCTTAAAGTGCGGGTACACGGCGTTCATCATAGTGAAGGTACCGTTGAGGTTGATGTCGATGGTACGGCGCCACTCGGTGTCATCGATCTCGTCGAACTTCTTGGTGCTGATGACGCCAGCGCAGTTAATCAGGATGTTGGTCTGCGGCAGATCGGTGAAAATCTGCTCGACGGTCTCGCGCGCCTTGGGTGCATCGGCGACATCGAGCTGATAGAACTTGTTGCCCTCGCCAAGCTCGGCCACAGCGGCCTCGCCCTTAGCAGCGTTCCTTGCGATGAGCGCGACGTGTCCGCCGCCCGCAACGATACCCTTGGCAATCTCGAGGCCAATGCCCTGAGTGCCACCGGTAACGATCGCGGTCTTGCCCGTGAAGTCAAATGCCATGACTCCATCCCCCTTGATTCAGGTGTCTCCTTGCGGGAAGTTGGAGCATCGCACGTGGCGATTATATGAGTCCCAGTCGTCATGGTGGTGACAACCCCTCGCCTAACCGCGTGCATGATAGTTCTTTAAAACGCTTCAGCAATTGAATGATTTTAAGTCTTTATGCGCTCTTTATATTGCCCACTGTATGAGGCCCGCGTATGGGGGTATCATCTTTCACCGAAAATAGTTTCTAGTGTTAGGGGTTTTCGGTGGAAGATACCGATTTCCATGAGCTTGGGAGTCAGCTCCTTACCGAGTTTGGCGGCATTCACCAGCGCGTTTCGCGCTTTGTGGACAAAGCTCTCAGCGGCGAGATGGCTGTCATGCGCGCCCTTATGCTCGCTGGCGGTTCGCTCACGCCGAGCGAACTCGCCGATCGCGCCTGGGTCTCGAACGCCCGCATCGCCAATATCCTACGCGCTCTCGAAGCCAAGGGTTGGGTTGAGCGTGAGCACTCAAAGACCGACCGTCGTCGCGTACACGTCATAGTGACCGACAAGGGATTCCAGGATCTCGAAATCAAACGCCGGGAATTCGAGGACCGCACCGCGGCTTTCCTCGAGCAGCTCGGCGAAACAGATACCCAAGAGATGGTGCGCCTTCTTAGACGTGCCAACGAAATTATCGACCGCAATCAAGAAAGGAGAGATGCCGAGTGAGGATTCTCAAGCTCTTTAAAAAGCATATCCTGGCACTGTTCACAGCTATCGTACTCATCGTAATCAGCTGCAACGCCGACCTGGCACTGCCTACCTATATGAGCGATATCGTCGACGTGGGCGTGCAGCAAGGCGGTATCGCCTCGCCCGTACCCGACACCATCCGCGCCGAATCGCTCGACGACCTCGAACTCTTTATGAGCGCCAAGGACGCCAAGGCTGTGGAGGCCGTGTTTAGCAAGGCTGACAAAAACGGCATTCGAACGTACAAGGGCACCGAGGAGGAGCGCGACGACGGCGGCAAGATTGCCGACATCATGAGTCTGCCCGAGACTGTCGTCCTTTCGTTCAACCAGGGTATTGACGCCAACTCCATGGGCGACATGATGGGCACGTCCGGTGAAAAAGACAACAGCGGCGCCCAGGCCATGCCCACGCCCGAGCAGACGGCGGCGATGACGCCCGAGCAACTCGCCGAGATGCAGCAGAAGGCCGCAGCGGCGCAGAGCATGCAAAAGCAGATTGATGCCGACGGCGGCAAGATCACCATGAAGAGTATGCACCTAGGTGTCAAGGGCGGTCTGGTAGACCAAAGCAAGCTCGTCGAGGGCGCCAACGATATGGCGGACAAAATGGGCTCCATGTCGGGCTCCATCGTGACCCAACGCGCCGTGAGCTATGTGCAAGACGAGTACAAGGCGCAGGGCATCGACCCCGCCGACGTGCAGAACGCCTACCTGGGCCGCATGGCGACCACGATGTTTGGTCTGTGCCTGATCTCGCTCGTCGCCACCATCCTGACCGGTGCCGTGGCTTCGCGCACCGCCTGCTCCATCGCCCGCGACCTGCGTCGCGAGACCTTCAACAAGGTTATGCACTTCTCGCCGGCCGAAGTGGGCAAGTTTAGCCAGGCCTCGCTCATTACCCGCTGCACCAACGACATTCAGCAGATCCAGATGGCCGCAACCCTGTTTATCCGCATGTGCCTGATGGCCCCCGTCATGGGCATCGTCGCCGTCATGCGCGTCCTGGCCAACCACACCGGCCTGGAGTGGACCATCGCCGTGGCCATCATCGCCGTCTCGGCCGTCGTCGGCGTGCTTATGGGCCTCACCATGCCCAAGTTCAAAAAGATGCAGAGCTTTGTGGACCGCGTGAACCTTACCGCCCGCGAGCTGCTCGACGGCCTTATGCCCATCCGCTCATTCAACCGCGAGGAGCATGAGCTCGAGCGTTTTGACAAGGCTTCGCTCGACCTGATGACCACGCAGCTCTACACCAACCGCGCTATGAGCTTTATGATGCCACTCATGATGCTCGTCATGAACTGCATCACCGTGCTCATCGTGTGGTTTGGCGCGCAGGGCGTGTCCGACGGCGTGATGCAGGTCGGCAACATGATGGCGTTTATCTCCTACACCATGCAGATCGTCATGGCGTTTATGATCCTCACCATGGTTTCGGTCATCCTGCCCCGTGCCGAGGTCGCAGCCGAGCGCGTGGAAGAGGTCATCACCTGCCCCACGAGCATCAACGACCCTGCCTCGCCCAAACTGCCCGCAGCCAGCGCGCCGCGCGGTGAGCTCACCTTCCGCGACGTGAGCTTCCAGTACCCCGATGCCCGCGCCGATGTCATCAGCGGCGTGAACTTCACCACACATGCCGGTCAGATGCTCGGCATCATCGGCTCCACGGGCTCGGGCAAGTCCACGCTCGTGCAGCTGATTCCGCGCCTGTACGACGTCACGGGCGGCAGCATTTCGCTTGACGGCGTCGACGTGCGTGACATGACTCTCTCCGAGCTGCGTCGCCGCATTGGTTACATCCCGCAGCAGGGGCGCCTGTTCTCGGGCACTGTCGAGAGCAACCTCAAGTTTGCCGGCGACATGGTGAGCGATGATGACATGCACCAAGCAGCGCGCATCGCACAAGCCGAGGACTTTATCGCCGAGCGCGAGGGCGGCTACGACTCCCCCATCAGCCAGGGAGGCTCCAATGTCTCGGGCGGTCAGCGCCAGCGCTTGGCCATCGCCCGCGCATTGGCCAAAAAGCCCGAGGTCGTGGTGTTCGATGACTCGTTTAGCGCCCTCGACTACAAGACCGACGCGCGCCTACGCGAGGAGCTGGCCAAAAACGTTACCGACGCCGCGCTCGTGGTCGTGGCCCAGCGCATCGCGACCATCATGCACGCCGACCAGATCATCGTGCTCGACGACGGCCACGTAGTGGGCACCGGCACGCACAAGGAGCTGCTGCGCAGCTGCCCGGCGTACCTGGAGATCGCACAGTCGCAGCTTTCCGCCGAGGAGCTGGGGCTTACCCAAGAAGAAATTGCAGCCGTCATGGAAGGAGGCGAGCGCTAATGGCAGACGAGACCAAGACTCAGATTCCCAAGCCCACCCGCCAGCGTGGTCCCATGGGCCGCATGGGCGGCATGCGTCGCGGCGAAAAGGCCAAGGACTTTAAGGGCACCATGAGGCAGCTGCTCGGCTATATCGGCCAGCACAAGATTGCCGTGTTTGCCGCCGTCGCCTTTGCCGTGTGCTCGGTCATCTTTAACATTGTGGGACCCAAGGTGCTCGGCCAGGTTACGACCAAGCTGTTCGAAGGCCTGGTCGCCAAGGTCAACGGCACCGGCGACGTTGACTTTGACTGGATCGCCAAGACGCTCGGCTTTTTGCTCTGCCTGTATCTGGCGAGCTCTGTCTGCAGCCTGGTCCAGGGCTGGCTCATGACCGGCGTCACGCAAAAGATCTGCTACCGCATGCGCAAGGAAATCGCCGCCAAGATTGCCGTCGTGCCGATGAGTTACTTCAACGGCCACAGCAAGGGAGACGTGCTCAGCCGCATCACCAACGACGTCGATACGCTGGGTCAGTCGCTCAACCAGAGCGTGACACAGCTCATCACGTCGGTGACGCAGATTATCGGCGTGCTCGTCATGATGCTTTCGATCAGCCTGCCGCTTACCGGCGTCACCGTGCTCACGCTGCCGGCCGCCGCGATTATCCTGACCGTGATGATTCACTTCTCGCAACCGTACTTCCGCGAGCAACAGCAAGTCCTGGGCGCCGTCAACGGCATTATCGAGGAGGACTTTGCCGGCCAGAACGTCATCCAGGTGTTCGACCGCGCCGAGGCCTCAATCGAGGAGTTCGACCGTCAAAACGACCGCCTCTTTATTAGTGGCTGGCGCTCGCAGTTCCTGTCGGGCCTGATGATGCCGCTTATGAGCTTGGTGGGCAACATGGGCTACGTGGGCGTCGTCGTGGTAGGCGCGCAGCTCGCGCTGACCGGCAATGCCACGCCCGGCGACATCCAGAGCTTTATCCAGTACGTTCGAAACTTTACGCAACCCGTGCAGCAGCTGGGCAACGTGAGCAACACGATGCAGTCGATGGCCGCCGCCACCGAGCGCGTGTTTGAGTTCCTGGCCGCGCCCGAGGAGGAGCAGAAGGCCGACGCGCAGATTCCCGAGAAGCGCCCCGGCCACGTGGAGTTTGACCACGTCAAGTTTGGCTACACGCCCGACAAGACCATCATCCACGACTTTAGCTGCGAGGCGCAGCCCGGCCAGACCATCGCCATCGTCGGCCCCACCGGCGCCGGCAAGACCACGCTCATTAAGCTGCTGCAGCGCTTCTACGACGTGGACGGCGGTTCGCTGCGCGTCGAGGGCGTCGACGTGCGCGACTGGGACCGCGCGGCGCTGCGCGGCGAGTTTGCCATGGTGCTGCAGGACACCTGGCTGTTTAACGGCACCATCCGCGAGAACATCCGCTACGGACGCCCCGATGCGACCGACGCCGAGGTCGAGGCCGCCGCACGCGCCGCACGCTGCGACCACTTTATCCATACGCTCGCCGGCGGTTACGACTTTATGATCAACGAGGAGGGCACTAACCTCTCACAGGGCCAGCGCCAGCTCGTGACCATCGCCCGCGCCATTTTGGCCGACCGCCCGGCACTGATTCTGGACGAGGCGACTTCCAACGTCGATACCCGCACCGAGGAGCTTATTCAGCGCGCCATGGATGCGCTGATGCAGGGCCGTACCAGCTTTGTCATCGCACACCGCCTGTCCACGATCCGCAACGCCGACGTGATCTTGGTGATTCGCGACGGCGATATCGTCGAGAAGGGCACGCACGACGAGTTGCTCGCCCAGGGCGGCTTCTACGCCGACCTATATAACTCGCAATTCGACGAGGCGGCGTAAATTCTGCTGCAGGGAACGAATAACGCCCGAGAACGGGGACGCAGGACAACCTGCGCCCCCGTTTTTTCGTCCACGGCACTCGAATTAGCTCTCTTGGGGCCCGATTGACAGCCCCTTCCGGACCCTGTGGCCAAAAAAGGTCAAATATGAGTACTGTTACATTTTTAGTAGCAGCCAAAACCGCCTCAAATGACCTCTTTGCGGCTTCTATACGGGTAGCGCGCAGAGATGTGGTGTAAGAGGCGGGGCATGCCCCGCCTCTTCTCTTTCTTGAAAGGGA
>DBGFLF010000196.1:0-2256 GCA_048528725.1 Collinsella sp. | reverse complement strand
ACACGCGGCGGTAGAACTCGATGCCGGCCTGGTTGGACTCGGCCTCGTCGCCGTTGGGGAAGATGCGGCTCCAGTTGATGGACATGCGGTAGCACTTAAAGCCCATCTCGCCAAAGAGCTTGATGTCGTCGAGATAATGATGGTACATATCCACGGCCTCGTGGCTGGGATAGTGGTACTGGGGCAGAATGCCGTCGGTAATGTGGCGCGGCTCGGAGACCGTACCGCCAGTCATGATGTCGGGGACACCGAGGCCCTTGCCGTCCTCGTTGTATCCGCCTTCGCACTGATTGGCGGCAGTGGCGCCGCCCCACAGAAATCCATCGGGAAAAGCCATGTTGGCTCCTTTCGTACGTGTTGGGATGTTGCACGGGCGCCGAAACGGCGTCCGCAGGACCAATTTGCGTCCTGCTCGGGGTCCGCGCAGGAACCGCTGCCACGAAACCGGCCTATCTACTACGTTTTACCGCAAATCACCGACCACACCGCAATTGTCAATAATAAAACCGCAGGTAGAAGGCTTGACGGTTTTCGGAAAACCGCCGTGTGGTTAGTCCCTGCCACCTAAACGTAGTAGATAGGCCGGTTTCGTGGCGAGGCATGTTGCGGGACGCGCACGGACCGACCCATCGAAACTATGCCGGCTTAAGATATGCGGACGGAGCTGACGGAGACGACGTTTGCCCAGATAAAACCGACCAAAATAAACCTGTTCCTTATTGGCAGGTTTTAAAAGCCGGCAGGGCGCTTGTCCCCGCCGGCCTGGTACCGAGTCTTTGTCGTTTGGGCTACTTGGCAGCCTCGGGCTTGTAGGTGACAAACTCGATTGCGAAGCCCACGGCGGCACCCACGAGCGAGGCAACGATAGCCCAGATCATGTGGTTGATGCCGTTAACACCGGAGGGATCGATGAAGGACAGCCAGTTGAAGACGCCCAGACCGCCGGACATGTACACCACGGCGCCGGAGATGCCGATGATGAGGCCGCCCACGGCAGAACCGATGCTGGCGTTGATGAAGGCCTTCTTATCGGGCAGGGCAACACCGTAGATAGCGGGCTCGGTGACGCCAAAGAAGAAGGCGGAGATCATGGCCGGCAGTGCGATGCCGCGGAACTTCTCGTCCTTGTTCTTGAGATACATGGCAAAGAGCACGGCGCCCAGCGAGAAAGAGTGGGCGATAACGGAGCCCAGAACGTAGTCGTAGCCCAGAGTGGACAGGTTGACCAGCGCGATGGGCACGAGGGACCAGTGGAAGCCAAAGATGACCAGGCACATCCAGAAGGCACCGACGAGGGTGCAACCCAAGATGGAACCGATCATGGGCAGGCCAAACAGCAGCGCGAAGAGCTCACCGAGCAGGTTGGTGATGAGCGTGGCGATGGGGCCAATGACCAGGTAGCCAAGGGTGACGGTGACGGTGACGACGATCAGCGGGGTGAAGAACATCTTCATAGAAGCGGGCATCCACTTCTTAACCCAGTGCTCGAGGGTAGAGCCGAACCAGATCATGAGCAGGATGGGGATAACGGAGCTGGTGTAACCCGAGGCGGGCATGATGAGCGGCAGGCCCAGGAACGTGGTGTACCAAGAGAAGGTACCGGCAAAGCCGAGCTCGACGGAGCCGACAACCTCACCCGAGGTCAAGGCAACCATGGTGGGGTACACCAAAGCAGAGGCGATGGCCATGCCGTTGAACTCGCTCATCTTGAACTTCTTGGCCGCGGTAAAGCCAAGCACCACGGGCAGGAAGTAGAACATGCCGTCGGCGACGGTGTAGAGCAGCGTGTAGGCGCCGTCGTTAGCAAAGCTCGGGACCAGGAAGGTAGCGAGCGCCAGCAGGCCCTTCATGATACCGGCAGCGGCGAAGGTGCCGAGCATGGGGGCGAAGATGCCCGAGATGAGGTCGATGATCACATCGGTAACGCCCTTGGGAGCGGCATCGTCGTCATCGGCGTCGACGGCGCCGCCGTCGCTAAAACCGCCGGCCTTGAGAACGGCGTCGTAGACGTCCTCGACGATGTTGCCCACAACAACCTGGTACTGGCCGTTGGCGTGCATGACCTTGATGACGTTGGGTAGCTCGGAGATTGCCTCGTCATTGGCCTTCGACTCGTCCTTGAGCTTAAAACGAACGCGGGTAATGCAGTGTGCGACGCATTTGACGTTGGACTTACCGCCAACCAGCTCTACGATCTGGGCAGCAAGATCGTCGTATTTACCTGCCATGATCTGTCCTCTCTTTTCCAAATTTCGA
>DBGFLF010000195.1:0-2778 GCA_048528725.1 Collinsella sp. | reverse complement strand
ATTTGAGTCTATGAATTCCAAGGGCAAGCCGCTCACGCCTATTGACCTCATTCGTAACTACGTTCTTATGTCGCTTCCCAACGACGAGCAGACCAAGCTTTACGAGGGCTACTGGCATCCGCTCGAGTGTTTGTTCGGAAAAGGCGGCGAAGAAGAGTTCAATGCATTTATCTGGTACTGGCTGTGGCTCAAGGTTCCCAATAGGATGCCGAAGGAAAACGAGGCCTACCACGAGTTCAAACGCTATTTCGCTGATGACTACGATGGGGATACCGAGGGCCTGCTGAAGGAGCTTCGCGAATATGCGCAAAGATATGCCAGGCTGTTCCTTGGCAAGGAGAAGGACGAGGGCCTGCGCCGAGTGTTCGGCAGGATTGCCTGTCTTTATGTTAAACCGGTCAGGCCTTTGCTGATGCTGCTTTACTCGGTTTATGAAGGAGGCAGGATTGACCGCAATGCGTTTTTACGTATCTGCGAGACTATTGAGTCGTTCCTGTTCAGGCGTGCGGTTTGCGGCAGGCTTACCACGGGCCTAAATAATTTCTTTGCCGGCATGTATCGCAATCTCGAGCAGCAGGACGATATAGAGGAGTACGTTACGGCGATGCTCCTTATCCACAGCAGCGGTATGACCGCGTACTTCCCGACAGACGAGCATTTTGTCGAGGAGTTTAAGACGCGCGACTGCTACAACCGCTTTTCCAAAAAGCGCTATTACCTGGAGCGCATGGAGAACTGGCACCACCCGAAGGAGCCCATCTCGGCTGACGATTACCAGATCGAGCACGTTATGCCCCAGACGATCGATGATGAGCACGGCTGGAAGGAGTCGCTTGGCGAGAACTGGGAAGACATTCACGACGGGCTATGCAACAACTTGGGAAATCTTACGCTGACGGGCTACAACCAGGAGTACTCGAACCGTTCGTTCTCAGACAAGCTCAGTCTTCCTAACGTGGGGCTTAAGTGCAGCCCGCTCTACCTGAACAGGACGATTGCCTCGCATGAAAAATGGGGCGAGGAAGAGATTAGACAGCGCGCTAACGAGTTGGCGAAAGAGGCGTGTGAGATATGGAAGTATCCCGACCTTCCGGCAGATGTAGTCGACAAATATCGTCCTTCTCGCGGGGAGTCTGACGAGGCTCCTGTCTGGACTCTGCAGGAGGATCACCCCACTTTTGCTGAAGGCGGACTCAACCAGAAGCTTTTCGATGAGGTGTGCGAGTCTGTTCTGAGCGGTAACCCTTCGTGGGAGTCCTATATAGCCAAGTACTATGTAGGCTTCAGGTCGGGCAAGCGAAAATTGCACGCCGTGCTAGAAGGCAGGACCAGCAACGGTGGCTGGATTGCCGTCGGCCTGGCAAAGAGTGTGGACGAGCTGATTGACCCGGAGGCCATGTGCCAGGACAAACGCACACAGGGCGGATTTGGGCCGGGTATGCCGACCTATGTTGCACTCCGTAGCGCTGACGATATCCCCGCAGTGCTCGATCTCATAAAGCAGTGCTAGGTTGAAGGCCGGGAATCTAATTCCCGGCCTTCGCTGCCTTCAACATCCTTTTACACCAGGTATCTACCTGCAACATCAATCACCAGCTCGCTCTTTCGCCAATCGGGCGCAGGCGCGTTTGATCTGATTCACATTCATCGGCGTCCAGGCCTTAAAGACAAAGGCATCCTTGCCGTCGACGGAGATGGGCTCTGCATCGTAGAACTTGCCTTCGCGGCCCGCTGGCATTTTGTCGCGAAGCAGCGGATGACTAATACCCAAGGTGTCGA
This sequence comes from Collinsella sp., assembly GCA_048528725.1. Classification (GTDB taxonomy): domain Bacteria; phylum Actinomycetota; class Coriobacteriia; order Coriobacteriales; family Coriobacteriaceae; genus Collinsella. The sequence continues at coordinate 999 of DBGFLF010000195.1, read as the reverse complement.
ATGAGCACCGCTGGTCGTAAAGTGCGCGCCTGTCGGGCGTTCCGTCGATAATCTGGAGCAGCATGCGGCGAACTTCGGCAGTGTCTATTGCCGGCCCGGCGGGGCGCTTTGGCTTAGCCTTGCTCTTCGGTTTGCGCTTCTTCTCCTTTTTGGGCTTAGCAGGCTTGTCGGGCTCAGTGGGATTGGCTGCGCCAGCTTCCTCCGCGGGCCCCTCGACCGTATCGGTTGCCTCTACTACAGGCTCGGCTTCAACGACTGCCGGGGTCATGATAGACTCCTCGGGTTCTGGTTCCGGTTCGCGCACGGGCTCTACAGGATCAGGTTCCACCACTTGTTCAATTTCGACCTGAGCAGGCACCGCCGGATTCTCCGGCATCACCATGGTCGCAGCAAGCGGCTCCCATTGCGGCTCAGGACTTACCTCAACAACCTCCTCGGTAACCTGCATGGCATTCTCGACCGTAACGTCCTTCGCAATTCCCAGGCACTGCATCATCTGGTCGATAGAGTTGCCAAAGGGGGAGAGCGCCGCCAGTCCTCCGATAGGGGGAATGCCCTGTTTGCGAGCCCAAGACATCGTTCCCGTTGGGATGCAGGTCGTCTCGGGCGCCTGGCCGCAGAGGAGCCACACGCTATCGATGGGCATGCCGTTGGAGCGGATGGTCCGAAGACGGTATTTGGTAAGGCAGGGGTTAAAGCGCTGCTCTTTTGCATTCTCGATAGACGTAAACTTGGAGTCGAGCAAAAACAGGGAATCTCGCCCCGTGTCTTTAATGCTCAGCGCAAAATCGGGCGTCCAATACGAGTCGTTTGGCTGCTGGTCAAATAGGTCGTTTGGCAGCAAGCGATGAGCGCCAAGGCCGGCGAATTCTTGGTCGCCTCCATAAAGCACGGGCTGATACCACAGCGTGACTTGCTCGCTTCCGCGCTGCAGTCGGTAGATGTTTGCCACCTCTCTTTCGTTGTCGGGCATTCCATATTCCTGAGTTCGCTCAACCC
>DBGFLF010000194.1:0-3258 GCA_048528725.1 Collinsella sp. | reverse complement strand
GCCGTGGCACGTCGTGGGAATGTCGACGTTAAAGATGTCGTCGTGCACGAACTCGCTGTCCTCGATGGTGCCGTCGAGGGCGCGCGCGACCAGCGAGCGCGTGTAGGCCAGCTCGATGCGATGACCCACGCCGTAGCCGCCGCCGATCCAGCCGGTGTTGACGAGGTACACGCGCGTGCGGCCGTCGGCAATGCGCTCGCCGAGCATCTTGGCGTAAACCATGGGGTCGAGCGGCATAAACGGCTCGCCGAACAGCGAAGAGAACGTGGGCGTGGGCTCGGTGACGCCGACCTCGGTGCCGGGAATCTTAGCCGTAAAGCCCGTCACAAAGTGGTACATGGCGGCATCAGCCGTCAGACGTGAGATGGGCGGCAGCACGCCAAAAGCGTCGCAAGTCAGGAACAGCACGACACTCGGAGTGGTGCCCATGCCCTTAGTCCACGCGTTAGGAATGTGCTCCACGGGATAGGCCACGCGCGTGTTGTGCGTGATCGAGATGTCGTCGTAGTTGGGCTTGCGGTTCTCGTCAAGCACCACGTTTTCGCAGATCGCGCCAAAGCGGACAGCGTTGAAAATCTCGGGCTCGTGGAAGGCGTCCAGACCCTCGCATTTGGCGTAGCAGCCGCCCTCGATGTTGAAGATGCCCATGTCGGACCAGCCGTGCTCGTCGTCGCCGATCAGCAGGCGCGTGGGGTTGGCCGAAAGCGTGGTCTTGCCGGTGCCGGACAGGCCAAAGAACACGGCGGTCTCATGCGTGACGGGGTCCATACTGGCCGAGCAGTGCATGGGCAGCACGTCGTCCTCGACGGGCAGCAGGTAGTTCATGACGCTGAAGATGGACTTTTTGATTTCGCCAGAGTAACCGGTGCCGGCGACCAGAATCACGCGTTCCTGGAAGTTGATGACCACGGCGGCGCTGGAGTTGAGGCCCTTGACGGCAGGGTCGCACTGGTAGCCAGGTGCGGCGAGCACGCAGAAATCAGGCTCGCCGGTGCGCGCGATTTCGCGGGCGAGCGGGCGGGCGAGCATCTGCTTAATAAAGAGTGCCTGGCTGGCACGCTCGCAGGCAACGAGCAGGCGACGCGTGTGGTTGCGGTCGGCGCCCGCCATGCCGCGCGTGACGAACACGTCGCGCTCGTTGAGATAGTCGACGATGCCGGCCTTGATGGTCTCATAGCTCTCGACGGACAGCGGGCGGTTGACCGCGCCCCAGGCGATTTTGTCGTGCACGTCGGGCGTGTCGACGATAAAGCGGTCGTTGGGGGAACGGCCGGTACGCTCCCCCGTCTCGATCACCAGCGCGCCGTTGGAAGCCATGCGACCTTCTTCGCGGCGGATAGCGTGCTCGACGAGCTCCGCGGCGGGTAGATCGACCAGCAGACGGGGTTGATTCTCGGCGGGATCTTCAACGAGCGTAATACCAAAGTTGGACAAAACTTCTGCAGGGGTAACACCAGGCATGGGGCCTCCTTTAAAAACGCGGCACATGGACGCGGCGCGCACTTTACTCACGTAAAGCCCGTTGTACCCGATATGCAAAAACGTTTTTGCGGCAAGGGCGGCAATCCCGCCCAACGGTCAAAAATCGCAGGCAAGCGGCCTAGTCATTGGGGACGTTTTTAAACGACTAATCGTTGGGGACACTCTTGAAAAGGCAACGACCAAGGAGCGTCCCCGGATGCCGGCACTTAGGGACGTTCCCAAAGTGCCGGCACATAAAGAACGTCCCTAAGTGCCGACTACAGCGGCAGGTTTTGGCCGAGCATGGCAATGGCGCTCATGAGGACCAGCATGCCGGCAGCGTAGGGCAGCACCGCGCCCAGGAGTTCGGCATCCTTGCCGCGCACGTGCACGGCGGCAAGACCAATGGCGAGGGTCTGCGGCGAGATCATCTTACCGGCGGCAACACCAAGCGCATTCAGCGCGACCATCCAGTAGTCGCTCACGCCCAGCGCCGTAGCGGCCTGGCTCTGGATGGGGCCAAACAGCATGCCCGAGGACGTGCCCGAGCCGGTCACAAACGCACCGACCGCACCAATCCACGGAGCCAGAATCGGGTACAGACCGCCAGCGACCGCAATGCAAAACGCACTGATCGACGAAATCATGCCGGCATAGCCCATCACCTTGGCGCAGCCCAGTACCGAAAGCATCGTGATCACCGTCGGCGTCATCTGCTTCACAGTCGCGGCCAGCACCTCGCCCATCATTCGCGGCGAAGCACCCTGAATGGCACCGCCGACAAACGCCGCCAGGAAAATCCAGACGCCCGGCGTGTTAATCCACGAAAACGTAAGCGTACCGGGATTCTCACCGCAATACACCTGCACGTGGCTCGCAAACGGCGCGAGCGCGGCATGTACAGCGGGCACCAGGTTAGACGTGCCCAGCAGCAACACAAAGATCAGGATGAAGCACGACCAGGCCGAAAGCGCCGACTTAACGGTGAGCTTCTCCCCCGCCTCGATATTCATGTGAAAGCGCGCATCCAGGTGGCCGGACTTCTCGGCGCGCATGGCAAGCGCGGCGGTCAGCGCAAGCGACACGATGGAGCCTACGACCACGGCCAGCTCGGGACCCACAAACATGGCGACGACCAGGGCCGCACCAACAAAGGACACACCGGAAAGCAGTGCCACGCCGGCAACGCCGTTCAGGCGCTCTGCAACGCTTGCAACATTGCCCTGATCATCGGCAACACGACCCGCAACCAGCACGATAAGCAGCGGCATCGCCACAAAGAAGGGCGCGAGCTGCACCAGCTGAACGGTAGCCAAATGCAGGGAATCCAGGCCCACCAGGTCGGCAACGGACACCGTGGGAATGCCGATAGAGCCGTAGGGCGTGGGCACACCGTTGGCTAGCAGGCAGATCAGCACGGCAGGCACGGCCTCAAAACCAAGGCCCGCGAGCATGCCGGCGGGAATGGCGACGGCGGTACCAAAGCCGGCCATGCCCTCCATAAAGCCACCGAAGCACCAGGCCACGAGCAGCGCCAGCAGACGGCGGTCGCTGCTGATGGAGGTGATCATGCTGCCGATCACCTCCATGGCGCCCGTACGAACGCACAGGTTATACGTGAACACCGCGGCGATGATCACCAGGACGATGGGCCACAGAGCCATCAAAAAACCTTCGAGCGAGGCGGTCGCGATCTGCGCTGCCGGCAGGTGCCACCATGCGAAGGCAAGCAAGCACGAAAGGACAAACGATCCGATAGCGGCCTTCCAAGCTGGCCATTTAAAGCACAGCAGCATC
>DBGFLF010000193.1:0-2861 GCA_048528725.1 Collinsella sp. | reverse complement strand
GTCTTCAGCGTGGCGCTGCTCCTCACGCGCAGCATGCCCATCGCGGCCATGGCCATGGGCATTGCCGCGATTGCCTCGCTCGTGCTGGTCACCGCCCCGCTCGCCCTGCTCGAGACCGAAAAATCGCGCCGCGTGAGCCTGCGCGAGGTCGGCCACCTGTTTGTCCAGTGCGCCCCACTCTTTGGCGCGCTATTCCTGTTCAACCTTATCGAGAGCATGCCCAAGTTTGTGATGGAAGGAACACTAGCCTACAAATACCAGCTGTACTTTAATGCCCTGTTTTTTCCAGCTCAAGCTATTCTGTTGAGCATTGGATTTGTCTATAAACCGCAGCTCCTGCGCTTGTCGAGCATTTGGGCTAATCCTCGCAAGCGTCGTCGCTTTGACCTGATTATTGTTGCCGTTATGGCGCTGATCGTGGTCATCACCGGCGTGTGCGCCGCATTTATGGCAGGCCCCGGAATCCCCATCATGAGCTTTATGTACGGCCTTAATTTTGAGCGCTACCGCACGCTGGCACTGTTGATGGTCGTCGCCGGCGGCGTCACCGCGGCAATCGACTTTATCTATGCCATCATCACGGTGCTGCGCCATGCCGGCGACGTCACTAAGGTCTACCTGATCTGCTTTGCCGTGAGCGTGGTGCTCCCGGTGATTCTGATCAATTTGCTCGGCCTGATGGGCGCCGTCGTGAGCTACCTAGTCATCATGGCCCTACTCCTGGTGCTGCTGATTATCGAGTACGCCCACATCCGCCAACGCATCGAACGCGACCGCAACCCATACGGCGCCTAATTCGAATCAATTTGAAGAAAAGAAACGTCGATGTTTTGGCACCGACAGCGAGCAGCCTCGAAGTGCCCCAGGTTGGCGCGAAAGAGGAGCGACGCGTACTTCTGTACGCGAGCGACGGTTTGAGCGACAAGATGGGGTGCTTCGGGGCTGCGCAGCGTCAACGTGACCGCCGTTCGGTAGAACGGCGGAACAAGGTTATTCCCCGGGGCGAATATTCGCGTAGAACTCCGCCCCGTCGTCCAGGCGCAGGATGCCCACGCGGCCGAACTCGGAGCCGGTGGCGGCGGCGCAGTCGATGTCGATGCGATCGGGCACACCGGCAGTGTCCTCGCCGCCCAAGCGCACGATCTGCCCGCGTCCCGATTCCTCATCGAGCCCCGCCAGACCACCGACCTCGCAATAGCGACCAAGCGATACCGTAGGAGTGTGACCGCTCACCACGACCGGGCCCCTGCCCTCGGTAGAAAGCAGCCCGGTCGGCACATCCCAATAGCCGTGACGAATCCAGAGCAAGTCATCGGACGACTGCACCGCGAGCATCTGCTGCAGCAGCTCGCGATCAGCACCCACCGCTCCGACGCCATCGGCACAATCGACGCCATGCTCAAGCAAAAACGCGCGCGCCGCCTTCATCTCGATTCCAGCATGTACCAGCAGATACGGGCGCTCCTCGGTCTCGGCCACCGCGTAGAGCGGCAGCGCGGCCATCCATCGCACGAGCTCCTCGTATGCCTCAAATTCCATGTCGTTGAGCTGCTCGCGCGTCGTCCAGCCACCGTTGATATCCCAGGTCTCGGCATCGAGCGGATCCTGGCCAATGATGGCATCGAGCATGATCTGCTCGTGATTACCCTTGAGCACGCGGGCGTTGGGCAGCGAGCGCACGAGCTTAATAACGCCGACCGGATCGGGCCCGCGATCGATCATGTCGCCCAGCACGTAAAGCGTGTCGTCGGACGTCAACGAGATCTTAGACAGGGCCTCGTCAAGCGCACGCACGTGCCCGTGAGCATCAGATGTCACATAGATCGCCATGGTACGCCTCTCCTTGCATTGCGGCCGAAGCCCGGCGCCGCAACTAAAACTTCAAGTTGAACTTAAACGTTACCCATTGTACTCCGTTGCAATAAAGCTGGAAAGGGTTTCCGAGCAGAGGCAAAGACGGCAGCCGTCTATGACGATATCGCGCATGCCCGCAATCCAACCCCATAAACCCACCATCTTTGGGTACAAATAACCGCAGACAACTGACCGTGCCACGCCAACCACCCAGGAGCGGACACTCCCTATGAACCAGATTCTTCTCTTTATCGGCCTCGTCATTATTCTGTGCCTGACCATCAAACCCGTCGGCAAAAAGCTCCCCTTCCCCACCCTGCTCATCTTTATCGCGCTCGGCATGCTGTTGGGCGTCAACGGCCCGGCGCATATCGACTTTAGCGACTATGCGCTCACCGAAACCGTCTGCAGCACGGCGCTGCTGTTCATCATGTTCTACGGCGGCTTTAACACCAACATCGACCGCGCCAAGCCCGTCGCCGCGCCCGCGGTGTTGCTGAGCACGCTCGGCGTCGTCATCACCGCAGGCATCACCGGCGTGTTCGCCCACTTTGTGCTGGGCTTCGACTGGATCGGCGGCCTGCTGCTGGGATCGGTCGTGGCGTCGACCGATGCGGCCAGCGTCTTTAGCGTGCTGCGCGAGCACAGCCTTTCACTGAGGGGCGGCACCGACTCGCTGCTCGAGGTCGAATCGGGCTCCAACGACCCCGTCGCCTACATGCTCACCGCCGTGCTCGCCACACTCGCGGCCGGCGGCGACATCAACATTCCCGCACTGCTGGCCAAGCAGATTATCCTGGGCGCGGGCCTGGGCCTTGCCATCGGCTGGGCGGCGGGCCGCCTGATTGAACGCGCGCACGCAACGGCCGAGGGCGCGCAGACCATCTTTTTGTTCGCCGTGGCGATCGTCGCCTACGCACTACCAAGCTATCTGGGCGGCAACGGCTTTTTGGCTGTATACCTGGCCGGCATTGTGCTGGGTGCCAGCGACATCACCGGCAAGGTCG
>DBGFLF010000192.1:0-3894 GCA_048528725.1 Collinsella sp. | reverse complement strand
GGCCGTGGCTGTAGACCTCGCGCACGTCGGCGAGCTTGGTGCCGGGCTTGACGAGCAAGTTGTGGTCGATCTTGAGGCGAAGCGAGCGCACGATGTGGAAGTCGAACTGGGCGAGCAGGTCGTAGACGGCGTTGACCGAGCCGGCGGTGGAGTTCTCGATGGGCAGCACGCCAAACTCGCAGAAGCCGTCGCGCACAGCGCGCATAACGCCTTCGAAGGTCTCGAAGAACGCGATATCGGGCACGTCGAAGAGCTTACACGCGGCGATTTGACTGTAAGCACCCTCAACGCCCTGGCAAGCGACGGTGGCAGTTTGAGGGAAGGGCGTGTCGGAGGCTGCAGCCGTGGCGTGGGCCTTTTGCGAGACAGTGATGCCCTTGAGTTCGTTGATGTAGCGCTGCTGCTCGGCCTTGCTCATGCTCATGAGGAGACGGAACAGGGTGATGGTCTGCGCCTCGTAGCGCTCGGGCGCGCGGCTGGCGAGGTTGTTGAGCTTGGAGCGCTCGCGGGCGGGGTCGAAGACGGCCTTGCCCATCTCGATTTTTGACTTGGCGACTTCGGTGGCAATGTCCATGCGCTCGATAAAGCTGTTGAGGAGCGTGGTGTCGATGCCATCGATGGCCTGGCGGATGTCAGCAAGGTCCATAGGGACCCCTTTCGTGAATCATTGCCCGGGGTGGGCTGGTTAGCGCTGGGCGGCGTCCTCGAGGAGGGCGTCCCAGATGGCGAGCGCCGCGGCTGCCTCGGCTACGGGGACGGCTCGGGGGACGATACAGGGGTCGTGGCGGCCGTGGACCGAGAGCTCGGCATTTTCCATGGCGTCCATGTCTACGGTCTGCTGCTCGCGGCCAATGGAGGGCGTCGGCTTTACGGCCATGCGCCACATGACGGGCGCGCCGGTGGAGATGCCGCCCAGAATGCCGCCGGCGTTATTGGACTCGACCTCGATCTTTTCGGTCTCGGCATCGATGCGATACGGATCGTTGTTCTCGCTGCCGCGCATGGCGGCCACGGCAAAGCCCATGCCAAACTCCACGCCCTTTACGGCGGGAATGCCAAACGCGATCTGCGCGATGCGGTTCTCGATGCCGTCGAACATGGGGTCGCCGATGCCCGTGGGAAGCCCGTAAATGCCGCACTCCACGATGCCGCCGATGCTGTCGAGTTCATCGCGCGCGGCCAGAATCTCCTCGCGCATGCGGCCGGCTGCGGCGGCGTCAATGCACGGCAGGTCGTTCGTAAGGATCGCCTTGCGGTCGGCCTCTCGATAGACCATATCGTCCATCGGCAGGTCGGAGATGCCGCCGATCTGCGCGACGTGCGCCATGACCTGAATGCCGCGGGCCTCGAGTGCCTGTAGCGCAATGCCGCCGGCGATGCATAAGGGTGCCGTTAGGCGGCCGGAAAAATGCCCGCCACCAGCAACATCGTGCATGTTGTGATACTTCACGCGCGCGGGGAAGTCCGCATGTCCGGGACGGGGCTTGCAGCGCAGCTCGGAGTAATCATTGGAGCGCGTGTTGGTGTTCTCGATAATCGCGGCAATGGGCGCGCCGGTGGTATGTCCATCGACCACGCCGGCAATGATATGCGCGGCGTCGGCCTCGCGGCGTTTGGTCGCGGTCTCGTCGCGACCGGGGGCGCGACGGTCCAAAAACGCCTGCAGCTGCTCCTGGTCAACGGCGATACCTGCCGGAATGCCATCGAGCGAGCAACCGATGGCGGGGGAGTGCGACTGACCGAAAATGCTCAGATGCAAGACGTTGCCAAAGGTCGAGGACATGCTATTCCTCCTCGAGCGTGACCTTGCCGCCCAGCAGGCGGTAGTGGTCAAAGAAATCGGGATAGGACTTGTTGACGGCCTCGGCGCCGTGGATCACGACCTCGCCGGTGGCGCGGCTCGCGGCGATGGCGGCCATCATGGCGATGCGGTGGTCGTTGTGCGAATCGACCTCGCCGCCGGTAAGGGCATCGACGCCCTTGATGATGAGGTCGTCACCGGCGATGCGCACCTGTGCGCCCAGCGCGGTGAGCTCGCGGGTGGTGGTGACCAGACGGTCAGATTCCTTGATGCGCAGGCGCGCACAGTCACGGATGAACGTGCGGCCCTGCGCCAGCGAGGCCACGGCCGAGATAACGGGCACCAGGTCGGGAATGTCGTGGGCACTCATCTCAAAGCCGGCAAGCTTGTCGGACTGCACGGTGGCGGCGTTGGTGGAGCGCACGATGCGGGCGCCAAAGCGCGAAAGCGCGGCAAGCACGTTGCGGTCGCCCTGCGCGGAGCTCAGGGACACACCTTCGACGGTGATGGGGTCGGTGCCGATGGCGCCGGCACACAGCCAAAAGGCAGCGTTGGACCAGTCGCCCTCGACGGCCACGTTGCCGGGCGTGCGATACGAGCCACTGCTCACGCGGAAGTTCGTGACCTCGGGCTGGCCGTCCCTGGCGGGAATACGCTCGACGTTGACCTCGACGCCAAAGGCCTTCATGGCCTGGATGGTCAGGTTAATGTAGGGGCGGCTCTCGATGAGGCCGGTCACCTGCACACAGGAGGGCTGGGCGAGTAACGGGGCTGCCAGCAGCAGGCCCGAGATGTACTGGGAGCTCACGTTGCCCGGCAGCACAAAGGTGCCCGGGCGCATGCGTCCGCTCGTCTTGAGCGGAAAACCGCCCAGGCCCTGCAGGTCGCAGCCGGCGGCGATGATTTCGTCCGAGAGCGGGGAGAGCGGGCGGGCGCCCAAGCGGCCCTGGCCCACGAAGGTGGCATCCGCACCCAGCGCGCAGGCGACAGGCAGCATAAAGCGCAGCGTGGAGCCACTTTCACCGCAGTCGAGCGTGCCGCCGGCAAGGGCCTTGAGCAGGCCAAATTCAATGCTCTTCATGGTGGGGTGGACCTGGAAGCCGTCTTCGACGGTCTCGATGCGGGCGCCGAGCGCCGTGAGACAGCGCACCGTGGCCTCGATATCGGCGCAGGTAGTGTTGCAGGTAACGTGCGTCTCGCCGTTGGCAAGCGCGGCGCAGATGATCAGGCGATGCGCCATCGACTTGGACGCGATGGCGGGAACGTTGCCCTTGAGCGGGGACGGGGTGATGCGGGCTAGCATGCGGATGCGTCTCCCTTCTGGCCGAGGCCCTCGGCAATGAGTTCGTGGAAAGTGGAAAGCGGCGTGCGGTCGATGCTGCAGCGGCCAATGCTGTGCGGAATCACCAGATCGATGGTGTCGCCCGTGCGCTTCTTGTCGTGGAGCGCCTCGGCAAAGACGGCATCGGCATCTAGGTCGCAGCGGGTCTTGAGGCCATGGCGTGCGCAGAGCTCCTCAATACGACCGGGCAGTGCAGCATCGCAGACGCCGTGCAGGGCCGCGGCACGCGTGATGATGCCCATGCCGATCGACACGCAGTTGCCGTGTCCGAGCTCAAAGTGCTCGCAGGCCTCGACGGCGTGTCCGGCGCTGTGTCCAAAGTTGAGCAGCTTGCGTTGGTTGGTCTCGCGCTCGTCGGCAACGACCACGGCGCGCTTGATGTCGATGTTGCGGGCGATGATGAGCGCTACGCGGGCCACATCGCGGTTGAGCAGCTCCAGCGTGAGCGGGGTTTTCTCCAACTCGGCGAAGAGCTCGGGGTCGGCGATCACGGCGTGCTTGACGACCTCGCCGCAGCCGTCGGCGAACTGCTCAGGCGTTAGGGTGGCAAGGCATCCCACGTCGGCGATAACCACGCTCGGCTGCCAAAAGGCACCGGCGAGATTTTTGCCGGCGGCCAGGTCGATGGCCGTCTTGCCGCCCACCGACGAGTCCACCATGGCGAGCAGGCTCGTCGGGATCTGCACAAACTTGCAGCCGCGCATGTAGGTGGCGGCCACAAAGCCCGTCACGTCGCCCACGACGCCGCCGC
>DBGFLF010000191.1:0-9067 GCA_048528725.1 Collinsella sp. | reverse complement strand
GCTGGTTCCTCGATGATGATGGAACGTGGTACTACCTTATGTCTTCTGGACAAATGGTAAATGGCTGGAACAGAATTGGAGACTCCGAGTATTTCTTTAATGCCTCAGGTGCTTGGGTGGAGCCTGAGCACTCCGCGCGCGCCTCCTTGCAGTCCCAGATCGTTAATCGTTGCCATAGCGTTCCTTCTCCTGGGGCGGGACTGTGCTCGGAGTGGGTTAGCCATGTGTTTTACCCCGTGCTGGGGTCATATCCCAACGGCGACGCATGCGACATATTCTGGAATTGGTGTTACAGCCGAGATATATCTCAGCTTAAAGTTGGAATGATCGTTGCGGTCCCTACGCATACTCATACAAGTGCTGGTGCCCGCTGGGGCCATATTGCTATTTATATCGGAAACGGTATAGTTATGGATAACATCGGTTACATCAGGACAACATCACTTGCTTGGTGGCTGAACTACTACCACACTACCGCTATACCACAGTGGGGCTGGGTTTTAAATACGCCTTTGGAATGATGCGGATTCTGGCCAGCATGCGGAATCAACGCCTGCTTGTGTATCGAATCACAAACGCTTCTTAACTGTATATCATGTATGGAATGCAATTATTCATAGTAAGGGAATCGAGGGTTGACCCTCGATTCCCTTATCTATTAGTCGCATTTTAATAAGGCTAAAATTAGAAAGCGCAGAATTAAGCTAACACTTTATAAATGATAGTAGCGATTTCCGGGTTCTCCCACGCTGAAATTTGGGTTAATGTACGGATCGCCTTCGACATAGTATTTTGCCCAGCGATAATTCATGTATGCGACTTCTTTGTGGAACCGAATCTGCTTTTCCGTATTGTTTTCAACGCCTCTAGAAATCGACTCGTAGTGATAGAGCTCGACTTCGGGCGTGTATACGATCAGGTCGTTAATCTCGCGTAGCTTTAAGCAAAAGTCAACATCATTAAATGCAACTTGAAGCTCTTCGGTGAAACCTCCGACTTTCTCATATTCGCTACGCTTGGTCATTATGCAAGCTGCAGTGACAGCGCTGAAGTCTTGTTGCGCATCGTTGAGTGCAAAGTAGCCCCAATTATTCCTTGGCATGCTCTGGCAAAGATGTCCCGCCACGCCGCCAGTGACGCATAGGCCCGCGTGCTGAATGGTGTTGTCGGGATAGTAGAGTTTTGCACCGACTGCGCCAACATCCTCACGTGCGCAGATGCCAAGCATGGTCTCGATCCAATTGGGCGTAATTACCTCAGTATCGTTATTCAATAGCAAGAGATAGTCGCCCTTGGCGTGAGCAACGCCAAAGTTCATGAGCTTGGAGAAATTGAATTCGTGTTCCCAAGTTACAAGACGAACGATGTCAGGATATTTTGCTTGCAACTTATCGTAATAATCGAACGTCACCTTTTCTGTGCTGTTGTTTTCGATTATGACGAGCTCGTAATTGTCGTACGTTGATTTCTCAACAATTGATGTAATGCAGTTGTTCAGAATGTCGGCGTGGTCTTTAGTCGGGATGATAATTGACACGAGTGGGTGGGAATCTGGCACAGCGTAGGTTACTTTATATGTAAAGGGACGACGCGCTTGTTCGACCTTCGCATTGAGCCCAAGCCTGTCCAAATGACTCTGGACCGCTTTGATACCTGCGATAGTGGCATACGGCTTGCTATCGGCATTTGCTGCGGTGGAGGTCTCGCTTAGGCGCCAGTGATATAGAACCTTTGCAACATGATGAACTTTCCTTGCCTTTTCCACGGCGTGGAGAGTCAGATTATGATCCTGTGCTCCATCGAACTCTTTCGTGTTCGGTTCTAGAGTGTCAAGCAGAGACTTACGGATGGTAAGCATATGGCAGATATAGTTATTGTTTCTGAGCAGATCGATATTGAAATCCGGCTTAAAGAACGGCTGCGCTAGCATTCCATCGGGCATGAGTTTATCTTCATCACAATAAAGAAGATCGACGTCATCATTGTTTTCAATTGCCTCGGCATATGAGAACAACAAGTCCGGTTCAAGAATATCGTCATGGTCAAAGAAGCTAACGAAATCACCCGAAGCGATGGCAACGCCGGCGTTTGTGTTTTCGGAAATGCCCTTATTCTCGGTAAGGTTAATTGATTTAATTCTGTTGTCGTGGGCCGTCTCCTGCTCAACGCGAGCCTTTAGTTCCTGATTGTCAGGACTTGCATTAACTAGGATGAGCTCCCAGTTTGCATAAGACTGGTTTTTTACGGATTCGGCCATATCGTTAAAGAACGAAATGGGTGTGTTGTATAGAGGGACAATAATGCTGAACTTCGGAGCGCTGTTGAAGACGATTTTTCTCTGCTTCTCCAGAGCGCCGATAGTTGCCTTATGATCCGTGAACCATTCGGGGTATTCAGGGTCAAACTGCGCATGGGTAAAGAGAAAGTTGGTCTCCTCAAGAAGCAAGCCTAGCTTATCGGGTGTTAAGCAGTCGAATGCACTGAATGATGGGTGATTTTGATCGTCAATAATAAAGTAGTAACGATCGAACGCCTTTGGCATTCGAATTGAGAGCTGCGTTTCAAGCTGCTTTTTCTCAGACGTAAATCCAACGCTTGTTACATTCGAGCCGAAATTGACGATGCTCAAATTAACTTCATTAAGGGTTCGATCGAAACAACGAAGTTTGATTTGCGAGTCGCTACGATAAGGAGTTCTCACCGTGCACCTAAGGATATAGTCGCTTGAATCTTCGATGCACTGCCAGAAATCAATCGTTGCCATGTCAAACTCTGAAACGTCATCGTAGTTTCGGAGTTTGCTGCACATGTCAGGTTTAATTTTGTAGTTAAGGCGCGACTCCCATTTGATGTTCTTGCAATTGAGCGAAAGGGAGTCGCTGCTCAGGGTGCGACCGTCTTGGCCGATTTCGCTAAACTCAATTTTGATGGTGCGAGCATCGGGATCGGGGACTACAAGGACGTATGAGTTCGAGTCACAACTATTGTCCCGGAATTTTAGGAGGGATAAAGGTGAGCGGCGGTTATCGTCTGTAGCCGCCTGGGCTGTTACGCTGGAGCCTTTATGGATGCCTTCAATCTTAAGCTGCTGGTAGATTTTCCAGTTTCCTCTGCATACTCCGGTTGTTTCGACTCGCATTGTTTGCCTTTCGTTTGTTGGACACTATTCATTGTACTTTTTCATTTGTTGCCTCGCTAGAAATGCAGAAAGAGTTGCGTGTTTCTGCTGTCCGATTTAAATAAGAAGACGGGGAGGTTGCTGCCGGTGCGTATAATTTAATTAACTATGCATCTGTAATCAGCGGCTTTTGCTCAACGATTGTCAATCGAGAGGATTTTTATGAAAGGCATCATCCTCGCCGGCGGGTCCGGCACCCGCCTATACCCGCTCACGCTCGTGACCTCCAAGCAGCTGCTGCCGGTCTACGACAAGCCCATGATCTACTACCCGCTGTCCACCCTCATGCTGGCGGGCATCCGGGACATCCTGGTCATCTCCACGCCGACCGACCTGCCCAACTTCGAGCGCCTGCTCGGTGACGGCTCGCGCTACGGCGTCAACCTCTCCTACGCCGAGCAGCCGAGCCCCGACGGCCTGGCCCAGGCCTTCACCATCGGCGAGGAGTTCATCGCCGGCGAGCCTTGCGCGCTGGTGCTCGGCGACAACATCTTCTACGGCAACGGCCTCAGCCGCCACCTGAAGAAGGCCGTCGAGAACGCGCAGTCGGGCCGCGCCACGGTCTTCGGCTACCACGTGGACGACCCCGAGCGCTTCGGCGTCGTGGAGTTCGACGGCGAGGGCAGGGCCGTCTCCATCGAGGAGAAGCCCGAGCGCCCCAAGAGCTCCTACGCCGTCACCGGCCTGTACTTCTACCCGGGCGACGTCGCCGCCAAGGCGCATGAGGTTAAGCCGTCGGCCCGCGGCGAGCTGGAGATCACCACGCTCAACCAGATGTACCTGGAGGAGGGGACGCTGTCCGTGGTCACCCTCGGCCGCGGCTACGCGTGGCTGGACACCGGCACCATGGAGAGCCTGCACGAGGCCGCGGAGTTCGTCCGCGCCGTGGAGCACTCCCAGGACCTGCCGGTCTCGGTCCCCGAGGAGATTGCCTGGGAGAACGGCTGGATCACGACCGCCGAGCTGGAGGAGGCCGCCAAGGCCTACGGCAAGTCGGTCTACGGGCAGCACCTGAAGAAGGTCGCCGCCGGCGAGATCGTCAATAGCCCACGCGAGTACTAGCGCAAGCTTGTTTTCTTTTAGGGGTCACCGTTTATCTGGTGGCCCCTTTCGTTATGATTACGTTGACCATAAAGACAATATGATTGGGAGTGGATGTGTTAAGCGTCTACTTTGGCGATATGCCAGAAGCGATTTACAACACAGCGACATATTTCAAAAACTCTTACCGGTCTTCTTGGATTACGGATCCCTATGCAGTCTCGATAATTAAAGATGTCGATCGATCGGTTGTTGTCTCCGAAAACGTCATCGAAAGCCCTGTGCTTGGATCCATCTCCCCACTCCAGCTTTCTGGTGGCGTGAAAACGCTGCTGCTTATGAGATTTGATCGTAAGCATATTTTTAACGCTTCTACCTGTGGTGACAACTGTGCCAAGTGGATTCTCGACATGGCGAAAGACCGCAAGCTCGTTGTGAATCTCTATCATGTGATGGACTTTGGTCGCGAGGATTTTAAAATTAAAGTCGTGAATAGCGGCCGAATCGTTCACAACATGGCCGATTTGATTCACGAGTCGATTCCGTATCTGTAGGTGCTGCTTATGAACGGTTCGCATCTCGTTAAGATTTCCCGCCGCAGGGGAACCAAGTACACATTTACCATTAAACGGAACATTACTATTGTGCGTGGGGATAGTGGCACGGGTAAGACGACACTGTTTGACATGGTCGCAGACTACATGCGAACGGGCGAGCAGTCGGGTGTTTCCTTGCAATGCGATTGTCCCTGTGTCGCCCTGACCGATTATGATTGGCGAAACCAGCTTTCGTCCGTTCATGACTCGATTGTATTTGTCGATGAGGGCTTAAAAGAGATCCATTCTGATGAGTTTGCCCATCATGTGCTGTATTCCTCGAATTATTTCGTGCTGATCTCAAGGGCTGATTTCCCCAATCTTCCGTATAGCGTGGATGAGATTTACAAGATTAAGACGAGCGGAAAATACCATTCTTTCGTCCCTGTTTATCAAGATCGCGGGAATCATCGTTATGCTATTTCCCGGTCGGCGCCAAAACAGGACTTTTCTATCCTTCTATGCGAGGACAGTAAGTCTGGTTTCCAGTTCTTTAAACGGCATTTTGCTGACAGTGAGCTTACCTGTACTTCGGCCATGACGAACAGCGCGATTTTGGGCTGGTTGGATCAGCATCTCGACGATCGCGTGTTTGTTGTCGCGGACGGGGCGGCATTTGGGTGCTATGCGGACCGCGTCCTTAAGCTGCAAGACATTCACCGCGATACTGTTACGGTTTGTCTTCCCGAGTCGTTCGAATGGCTTCTGCTGAGCTCCGGCGTAATTTCAGGGCTAGATGTTAAGACGGTTTTGGAAACCCCAGAAGCCTTTGTAAACAGTGAGAAGTTTAAAAGCTGGGAGGATTTCTTCTATAAGTACTTACGTGAAATAACTGGGGATTCGGTTTTTCACTACGACAAAGACTGCATTTCGGAGGCGTTTTGTACAGGAGGTAATTCTGCGAAGGTTATGGCTCTTATCGCATGCCGAAATGTCCGATAGTTTTGTTGAATAGCGTCGCGGCGTCACTTCCTGCGGCATACTAAAGAAGCTGTACATGCTTCAGATTGGATTTTCATGTCTGAGATTTTCGAACCCAAGAATATCATCGTCACTGGCGGCTGCGGCTTCATCGGCAGCAACTTCGTGCACTACGTGGTCGACAACCACCCGGGCGTCCACGTCACCGTCCTGGACAAGCTGACCTACGCCGGCAACCCCGAGAACATCGCGGGCCTGCCGTCGGACCGCGTGGAGCTCGTCGTGGGCGACATCTGCGACGCGGAGCTGCTGGACAGGCTGGTGCCGGGCCACGACGCGATCGTGCACTACGCCGCCGAGAGCCACAACGACAACTCCATCGCGGACCCCGAGCCGTTCCTGCGCACCAACGTGGAGGGCACCTTCCGCCTGCTGGAGGCCGTGAGGAAATACGGCATCCGCTACCACCACGTCTCCACCGACGAGGTCTACGGCGACCTGGCGCTCGACGACCCCGCCAAGTTCACCGAGGAGACGCCGTATCACCCGAGCAGCCCGTACTCGAGCACCAAGGCGTCCTCCGACATGCTGGTCCGCGCCTGGACCCGCACCTACGGCCTGCGCACCACGATCTCCAACTGCTCCAACAACTACGGCCCCTACCAGCACGTGGAGAAGTTCATCCCCAGGCAGATCACCAACATCGTCGACGGCGTGCGCCCCAAGCTCTACGGAAAGGGCGAGAACGTGCGCGACTGGATCCACACCGAGGACCACTCCTCGGCCGTGTGGGACATCCTCACCAAGGGCCGGACGGGGGAGACCTACCTCATCGGCGCAAATGGCGAGAGGAACAACATCACGGTCCTGCGCATGGTCCTCGAGGCCATGGGGCGCGACCCCGAGGACTTCGACTGGGTCGCCGACCGCCCCGGCCACGACCGCCGCTACGCCATCGACTCCACCAAGCTCCAGCGCGAGCTGGGCTGGAGGCCGGCCCACACCGACTTCGCCGAGGGGCTCAAGCGGACCATCGACTGGTACGTCGCCAACGAGTCCTGGTGGCGCCCCGCCAAGGAGGCCACCGAGGCGCGCTACCGCGCACAGGGGCAGTAGGCCGCATCCCGGCATCCCGCACCGCGGGGCGCCCGCGCGGGGCCGCAGGGCATGGGGATGACCCTGCGGCCCCGCGCGGGCGCCCCCGGTTATACAACCTCTTCGATAGGAGCTTTTCCCACATGGCAGACATCGCATTCGAGAAGGACCTCTCCGTCGCCGAGACCGGCATCGAGGGCCTCAAGGTCGTCGACCTCGCCGTCCACGGCGACTCGCGCGGCTGGTTCAAGGAGAACTGGCAGCGCGCCAAGATGACCGCCCTGGGCATCCCGGACCTCAGGGTCGTCCAGAACAACATCTCCTACAACGACAGCCGCGGCGTCACCCGCGGCATCCACGCCGAGCCCTGGGACAAGTTCATCTCCGTGGCGCGCGGCAGCGTCTTCGGCGCCTGGGTGGACCTGCGCGAGGGCAGCGAGACCTACGGGAAGGTGTTCACCTGCACGCTCGACCCGTCCAAGGCCATCTACGTCCCGCGCGGCGTGGGCAACTCCTTCCAGGCCCTGGAGGACGGCACCGCCTACACCTACCTGGTGGACGCCCACTGGTCCCTCGAGCTCAAGAAGACCTACACCTTCGTGAACCTCGCCGACCCCGAGCTCGCCATCGAGTGGCCGATCCCGCTCGATGAGGCCACCGTCTCCGAGGCCGACCTCAACCACCCGATGCTCAGGGACGTCGTCCCAATGGCGCCCAAGAGGACGCTCGTCACCGGCTGCAACGGCCAGCTGGGCCATGCTGTGCGCAGGCTGGCGGAGGAGCGCGGCGTCGCCAAGGACTTCGACTTCTGCGACATCGACACCTTCGATATGTCAGACCCGGACGCCTACACACAGTACGACTGGTCGCTCTACGGCACCGTGATCAACTGCGGCGCCTACACCGCCGTGGATAGGGCGGAGACCGCCGAGGGCCGCGCGACCGCCTGGAAGGCCAACGCGACCGGCCCCGCCCTCCTCGCCCGCACATGCTCTGATCACGGGATCACCCTCGTCCACGTGTCCAGCGACTACGTCTTCGACGGCACCGCCGAGGTGCATGACGAGGACGAGTCCCTCAGCCCGCTGTCCGTCTACGGCCAGACCAAGGCCGCCGGCGACATCGCCGTGGCCGGGTGCCCGCGCCACTACATCATGCGCTCCAGCTGGGTCATCGGCGAGGGCCGCAACTTCGTCAAGACCATGAAGGGGCTGTCCGACCGCGTCGCCGACCCCGAGGACGGGCTCGAGCAGGTCACGGTCGTTGACGACCAGCTGGGCCGCCTGACCTTCACGCGCGACATGGCCGAGGCCATCTTCCACGTGCTGGGGACGCACGCCCCCTACGGCACCTACGACTGCACCGGCTCCGGCACCGTCAAGTCCTGGGCCGATATCGCCCGCGCCGTCTTCGAGGCCGCCAACGGCAACGGGGACAGGGTCGTGCCGGTATCGACCGCCGACTACTACGCGAGCGCCGAGGGCCCCGTCGCCCCGCGCCCGGTCCACTCCGCGCTCGACCTGTCCAAGCTCGAGGCTGCCGGCTTCCACATGCCCGACTGGGAGGAAGAGCTGGGGGAGTACATCAAGACGCTCTAGCCGCTATTAACTTTTCGAGAGTAAAAGCCGCCGTTCTTTAACGGCGGCTTTTCTTGTTGGTGGCTATCTGCGCAGTGGTGCCAATAGTATTTTGCGGAAGATCTACCTCTCGCTTGGCATGGAAGTAGGGTGGCCGGGCTGGTCGTCGTAGGCGTATTTGCTGTACACGTTGACCTCCCACTGCTTTTTTTCGACCTTTGCTACAGAATCTAGGATGAAGCCGGTCGCAAGGCTCAGGCCGCACAGGAACATAAACGAGGCGGCGAGCATAGCGGTGGGGAAGCGCGGGACGAGGCCGGTCTGGAAATATTCGACAACGATGGGCATGCCCAGGGCGAGGCCGAATACCGCGAACAGAAGCGCAACGAGGCTGAAGAACTTCAGCGGGCGGTAGTCCTTGAACAGCGTGCCGATCATCGCAACGACTTTAATGCCGTCGCTCACGGTGTTGAGTTTGGACTCGGAACCCTCGGGACGGTCGCGGTACTCGATGGGCACATCTTTGATGCGCCAGCGGTGGTCGACGGCGTGGATCGAGAGCTCGGTTTCGATCTGAAAGCCCTCGGAAAGCACTGGGAAGGTTTTAACGAACGGGCGGCTCATGGCGCGGTAGCCTGTCATGACGTCATCGAAGCTGT
>DBGFLF010000190.1:0-2449 GCA_048528725.1 Collinsella sp. | reverse complement strand
CCGAGCTCCAACGTGGTGACGGGCCTCATCAAGGCCAATATCACCAACCGTATCGCCTTTAACGTCGCAACGGGCATCGACTCCCGCGTCATCATCGACCAGATGGGCGCCGAAAAGCTCACCGGTCTGGGCGACATGCTGTTCTCCAAGGTCGACTGGGGCAAGCCCCGTCGTATTCAGGGCTGCTTTGTCTCGGATGACGAGATCAACGAGATTGTCGAGTTCGTCAAGTCGCAAAGCGAGCCCGACTACCATGAGGAGATCCTGTCGGCTGTGGCGCCTGCCTCCATGTCCATGGCAGGTGGCGGCGGCATCGTGCGCACCGGCGTTGCCGAGCCTCAGGACGATGATCCGCTTATCTGGGAAGCCGCCCATATTGTGGTGGAATCGCAGCTGGGCTCCACATCTGGCCTGCAGCGCCGCCTGAAGGTTGGCTATGCGCGCGCCGGGCGTATTATGGACATGCTAGAAGAAAAGGGTGTCGTCGGACCGCCCGACGGTTCCAAGCCGCGCGAGGTCCTGCTGGATGAAGAAGGCCTTGCCGCGCTGGAATCCGTCGACGCCGAGATGGCACGTGAAGATCGTGAGTTTGGAGGATTCTGATGGCTGCACGCTTTGGTGACATGCTGCTCGAGCAGCGTCGCCGAATGGGCCTTTCCATTCAGCAGGTCGCCAACACCATCAAAATCAGGCCGCAGATCATCGAGTTTTTCGAGAATGGCAATTTTGCATCGATGCCTCCGCGCGGCTATGCGCAGGGCATGATTTCGAGCTATGCGCGCTTTTTGGGCCTCAATCCGCGGGAGGTCGTCAACGCTTATTTTGACGATCTGATGGCATATGAGCGTGAGACGTCGCAGCAGGGCGGTCGTTTTCAGGACGCCGCCGGTTACGTCAACTCGCGTTCCTCGGTCGACAACGGCCGCTTCCTGATGGTTCAGGGCGGGCGTTCGACGCGTTATGGCCAGCGCCCTCAGCAGGCCGGCTATGTTACCGAAACGGGCTCGAGCGAGGAGATTCGTTCCCAGCGCGATCGTTTTCGCAGCACGCCGGCGCCCGAGGAGCGCGCACTTCCCGCTGCCCGCGGTGTCGCACGAGACCCTCGTGCCGGCTACGGCGATGGTGGTTATTCCGATCGCGGGTACCGTGACGTTTCTTCCGGCCGTCCGCGCGGCGGCTATGCAGACGCCGATACTACGCAGGTGACGCCTCGCCTTCGATCTCAGTCACAGCCTTATAGCCAGCGCTCCTCAGCGCCTCGTTCGGGCCAGCGCAACTACCAGGGTCGCGGCGAGCTCGCCCCCCGCTCAGGCCAGCGCAATATGCAGCGCCAGGGTAGTTATCGCGGACGTTCCGACTATAACCGCGGTCGTATGCCCCAAGGCACCGGTCGCGGTGGTTCCAATCGTGGACGCGGCGGTGGGCGTGCTCCCCAGAACAACGGTCTCGATCCTCGTATCGTTTACGCCGGTATCGGTGCCGTGGCGCTGCTACTGATCGTGCTCATCGTGGTGCTCCTGCGTGGCTGCGGCTCCTCGGCTCCCGAGTCGACGCCCGAGACACCCGTTGCCACCAAGACAACGACTAAGAAGTCTTCCAAGAAGACCGAATCCGTCGATGAGGACGAAGATACCGATGAGACGACGGACGAGTCCACCGATTCGGATGCCGCTAAGACGACGGCCAAGAAGGAGGAGAACGAGGTCACAAAGGTCAAGATCTCCGTTGCCAAGGGCAAGACTGCTTGGATTGAGGTCAAGGTTGATGGCAAGTCGGTCTATGGCGCCCAGGCGACCGGCCCCTTTGAGCAGGAATACACGCCCGAGTCCTCGATCGAGATCACCACGTCAAAGCCTTCCGATGTCACCGTTACCAAGAACGGCGAAAAGGTCCGCTACGACACTAAGACGTCGGGCGTGGCACGCGTGACGATCACCGTTCCCAAGAAGGAGACGACCGAGTCCAAGGACGGCGAGAGCACTGACGGCACCGATGGCACCGAAAGTACCGACGGAACCGATGGAACCGACGCCCAGTCCACGGACGGCACCGATACCGCCACCGACGGTCAAACGACGACCGATTCTACCGATTATTCGTACGACAGCTACTAAGCCGCTCGTAAGCGAAAGGATTACCCATGGCTAAAGATTCCAGCTTCGACGTCGTGTCCGAGGTCAATATGCAGGAGGTCGACAATGCCTTCCAGCAGACCACGCGCGAGATTTCCCAGCGCTATGACCTGAAGGACTCCGGCGCCACCATCGAGCTTTCGAAGGGCGACAAGCTCTTTACGATCGGCGCCCCGGCCGACTTTGTCTCCAAGCAGATCATCGATGTCCTGAGCTCCAAGCTCATCAAGCGCGGCGTCGATCTTAAGGCCGTGTCCTGGGATGCGCCTCAGGCTGCATCGGGCGGTACCGTGCGCGTGCTCGGTCACATCGTCGAG
>DBGFLF010000189.1:0-2824 GCA_048528725.1 Collinsella sp. | reverse complement strand
CGACGAGGGCGTGCTGGCGGACGAGGGCGCGGTCGCCGACGGCAACGCCTCCGAGCAGGCTGGCGGTCCCTGGGTCGATGGCCTGGGTATTATGCGCGGCTCGTGCACACGCTTGGAGTCGAGCCGCCTGAAGGTGCCGCACGTGGGCTGGGACCAGGTGCACATGACGCCCGCCGGCGCGGCCGATCCGCTGCTTGCTGGTTTTGCCGAGGGTGCCAACATGTACTTCACCCACAGTTATGCGGTGGCCGACGACGCCGATGCCGCCGATGTGCTGGCGCGCACGCACTATACGCGGAGCTTCCCGTGCATCGTGCGCCACGGCAACGTGTGGGGCTGCCAGTTCCATCCCGAGAAATCCTCCGCGCTGGGTCAGCGCATCCTTAAGAACTTCGTGAGCATCGTCGAGGGGGCCGGCCGATGATTCTGTTTCCCGCAATCGATTTGATCGGCGGCAAGGTTGTGCGCCTGGAGCGCGGCGACCGGAGCCGCTGCAAGGTATATTCCGACGACCCCGTTGCCGTTGCCCGCTCGTTTGCCGAGCAGGGCGCAAGCTGGGTGCACGTCGTAGACCTGTCTTCTGCCTTTGGCGAGGACGAGGACACGTGCGCTGCCAACTCGGCGGCGATAAAGGCTATCTGCGGCGTCGACGGCCTGTCTGTGGACGTGGGCGGCGGCGTCCGCTCGCTCGCGCGCATCGACGAGCTGGCCGGCTATGGTGCTCGCCGTATTGCGCTGGGCACCGTGCTGGTGACCGAGCCGGGTTTTGCCGAAGTGGCAGCCCAAGGCTTTGGCGAGTTGCTGGTGGCAGACATTGCCGCGCGCGACGGTCAGGTCAAGGTGAATGGCTGGCGTGACGGTGCGGGTGTGGCGCTCGACGACGCCGTGGCGCAGCTTTCCGAGCTGGGTTTTAAGCATCTGGTGTATACCGACATCGCGCGCGACGGCATGCAGACGGGCATCGACGTAGCGGCGTATCGCCATGTGGCCGAGGTCGCGGGCTTTCCCGTCGTGGCTTCGGGTGGTATCTCGACGCTCGATGACATCCGCGCACTGGTCGCGGTGGGTGAGGGCGCGATTGAAGGTGCCATTACCGGTCGCGCGCTCTACGAGGGCAACTTTACGCTGGCCCAGGCACTGGTCGCCGCCCGAGGGGAGGAGTAGCCCATGCTTACCAAGCGCGTGATTCCCTGTCTAGACGTCAAGGACGGCCGTGTGGTCAAAGGCGTCAACTTTGTGAGCCTGCGCGATGCGGGCGATCCGGTGGAGCTTGCCCGTGCCTACGACCGCGAGGGTGCAGACGAGGTCGTCTTCCTGGACATTACCGCCACGAGCGACAACCGCGCGACGACCATCGAGATGGCGGCGCATGCGGCCGAGGAGCTCGCTATTCCCTATACCGTGGGCGGCGGTTTCCGCGACCTGGCGGGCATGCGAACCATGGTGGCGGCCGGTGCCGACAAGGTATCGCTCAACTCTGCCGCCGTGCGCGACCCGTCGCTGATCAGCCAAGCTGCCGCGGCGTTTGGCAGCCAGGCCGTGGTCGTGGCGATCGATGCCAAGCGCGTCGGCCTGCCTGAGCAGCCGGATGCCGACAAGTGGGAGGTTTTTACCGCAGGAGGCCGCAACGCCACGGGTATCGATGCGGTGGCATGGGCCGAGGAGGCGGCTCGTCGCGGCGCCGGCGAGATCTTGCTCACCAGCATGGACCGCGACGGCACCAAGGCCGGCTTTGACCTGGCGCTCACCCGCGCCGTGGCGCGCGCGGTGCCGATTCCCGTCATCGCGAGCGGCGGCGTGGGCACGCTCGAGCATTTTGCCGAGGGCGTGATCGAGGGCGAAGCCGACGCCGTGCTGGCGGCCAGCGTCTTTCACTTTGGAACTTTCAGCATTCGCCAGGTGAAGGAGTACATGGCATCTCAAGGTATTCCCATGAGATTGGATTTCTAGCGCTGCGGCTTGCCCAGGCACCCGACCTTCCAGCTCCAACCCTCCTTGCGTACTTAAGTACGCGTCGTCGGGCTTGTCGCTCGGAATCTCGGGCACCTGGGCAACCCTCGCCGACCTGTGGGGCTTACTGTTATTACTTGGGAGAAATGATGACTGAGGTAGTAGAAGCGGCTGATCTTAAATACGACGCCCACGGGCTGATTCCTTGTGTGGTTCAGCAGTATGACACCGGTGAGGTGCTTATGGTTGCTTGGATGAACGAGGAATCGGTGGGGCTGACGCTCAAGACCGGCACCACGTGGTTTTGGAGCCGCAGTCGCCAGGAGCTCTGGAACAAGGGCGCGACGAGCGGCAATATGCAAGCGGTCAAGGAGCTCTGGGCCGACTGCGATAGCGATACGCTGCTGGTCAAGGTTGACTCGCCGGGCCCGGCTTGCCACACCGGCAACCGTACCTGCTTCTTTAAGAAACTCGCGTAGGGCGGGCGCTCGATTAGACGCTCGGCCACCAGAAAGGATTGAACTATGGGTGTGCGCACCGCAAACATTCAGGATGGAAATATCGGTGAGACGCTGACAGGTCTGGCCGAGGTGATTCACGGTCGTCGTGATGCATCGCCGCAGGAGAGCTATACCGCGCGTCTGCTGACCGACGTCGAGGATGAGCTGCTCAAGAAGCTTGCCGAGGAGTCGAGCGAGGTGATCATGGCCTGCAAGGATAACGATCACGATCACATCCGCTACGAGGCCGGCGACCTGGTCTACCACCTGCTCGTAACCCTTGAGCGCTACGGTATCACCCTCGACGAGCTTGCCGGCGAACTCAACGCCCGCCGCCACTAGTCATTGGGGACGTTCTTAAACGACTAGTTAGG
>DBGFLF010000188.1:0-2774 GCA_048528725.1 Collinsella sp. | reverse complement strand
GAGTATGCGCTGCGCTTGGTGGACGAGGGCCGTAGTGCGGCCCAGATCGCGGCGGCGGTCGAGGCCGTGCGCGACCGCGTGGTGGTTATCGGCCTGCTCGAGACGCTGGAGTATCTGGTGCGCGGCGGTCGTCTGTCTGCTGCGGCCGGCGCTGTGGGTACGCTGCTCAACGTGAAGCCGGTCGTGGCCGCCGAGGACGGCCTCATCGTGCAGTTGGGTAAGGCACGCGGTTCCAAGAACGGTCGCAACCTGCTCAACCAGAAGGTAGAAAAGGCGGGTGGCATCGACTTTTCCATGCCGCTGGCGCTCGGCTATACGGGCCTTTCGGACGCGGTGCTCAAGAAGTATATCGATGACAGTGCGGCTCTGTGGGCTGGCCACACCGAGGGCGAGCTGCCCGTCCACACTATCGGCGCCACCATCGGCACCCACGTAGGTCCCGGCGCCGTAGCCGTAGCCTTCTTCCAGCCCGCCAACTAGCTTTCCGGTCAAAACCACCACAAAGGGGACAGGCACCTTTGTGGTGGTTTATGCTGGTTTCGGTTGAAAGGAGCGCGCAATGGCGTCTGAGGGCTTTTTTGAGCGGGTGTACGAGGTGGTCGAGCAGATTCCCGAGGGGATGGTCGCCACGTACGGCCAGGTGGCGTTGCTCGCCGGTCGTCCGCGAAGCGCGCGCTATGTGGGCTATGCGCTGCATAGCAACCCACGCCCTGGCCAAATTCCCTGTCACCGCGTGGTGTTTGCCGACGGTCGTATCTGTGAGGGTTTTGCTTTTGGCGGCCCCGATGCTCAGCGTGAGCTCTTAATGGGGGAGGGCGTGACGTTTACCGATCCCATGCACGTCGATCTGGGCGCCTGTCGCTGGCCTGCCGGACTCTAACAGCTCCGCCATGGCCAAAACCACCACAAAGGTGCCTGTCCCCTTTGCGGTGGTTTTACGTTGTAGGTTTACCGGGGTTAACTTATGGAGACGATGTGTTGGCGTATATTCTCGCCAAAAAGTAAACCATGGTGAACTATATTGATTTCAGCAACGGAGCAGGCAATAGGCGATGAAAAAGCCTGTCCTGTTGAGTTTGATTCGCATCCCTCCCCTCTGTGCGATTCAACGGTGTACTTCGGGAACAGGCCCGCTGGCAGTTAGTTGCCAGCGGGCCTGTTCCTGTTTCGGTGAGGGGTCAGCCTCACCGTCTATGTTGTGCGAAAGCGCTTTGCCTAGTACACCATGCCCATGGCGTCCTGAACCTCGGCCAGGGTCTGCTCGGCGATCTCGTTGGCGCGACGATTGCCCTCGTGCAGCACGTCCTTCACGTAATCCAGGTCGTTCTCGTAGCGCTGGCGACGCTCACGGATCGGGGCGAAGTACTCGTTGACGGCCTCGGTCACGTACTTCTTGAGCTGGCCGGAGCCGCCCATGCCAATCTCCTCGGCAATCTCGACCTCGGAACGACCGGTGCAGATGGCAGCCGTCGAAAGCAGGCCGGACACGCCGGGGCGGTTCTCGGGATCAAACGTGATCATGCGCTCGGAGTCGGTCTGGCTCTTCTTGATGCGCTTGGCCGTCTCCTCGGCGGTCATCGAAATATTGATGGCGTTGCCGTAGCTCTTGCTCATCTTGCGACCGTCAAGGCCGGGCAGCAGCGGGGTCTCGGACAGCAGTGCTTCGACCTCGGGAAATACCTTGCCGTAACGGTTGTTAAAGCGGCGTGCGATGGTGCGGGTAAGCTCGATGTGCGGCAGCTGGTCGCGACCGACGGGCACGACGTTGCCCTTGCAGAACAGGATGTCGCAGGCCTGATGCACCGGGTAGGTGAGCAGAAGGCCGGTGAGCTCGTGGCCCGAGGCCTCCATCTCGGCCTTGACCGTGGGGTTGCGCGCCAGCTCGGCCTCGGAGACCAGCGATAGGAACGGCAGCATGAGCTGGTTTGCGGCGGGCACGGCGGAGTGTGCGTAGATCATGGTCTTGTTGGGGTCGATGCCGCAGGCAAGGTAGTCCATGACCATGTTGTACACGTTGTCCTGGATATGCTCGGTGGTGTCGCGGTCGGTGATGACCTGGTAGTCGGCGATGAGTACGTTGGTCTTGGCGCCCATGTTCTGCAGCTCAACTCGGCCCTTGAGGGTGCCGAAGTAGTGACCCAGGTGCAAGCGTCCGGTCGGGCGGTCGCCGGTAAGCATGGTGAACTTCTCGGGTGTCTTTGCCAGGCCCTCGCGAATGGCGTTGCTCTTTTGCAGCGCGGCTTCGTAGCTGTTCTCGTTTGGCATGATTGCTCCTAACGTATGCGTATTGGTCAAGATGATAACGCGTTTATTGAAAGGGGTGGGGCGTAAGTGGGTGAGGTGCCGGTAGGGCGAGGGCCATGCGGCGGTCGCGGCGCGGTCGCGAGCGGCCAGCAGCAATGAGTCGCTTCCTCGGCAATAAAACCTAGCGCCTGTGCTGGCGCTCCTCTTTGCGCTCCTCGGCTGCCTGCTCTTCCTGCTTAAAGGCGGGGTCGTCGGGGGTTACCAGCTCGTCTTCGTGCGTGCGCTTGTTGTAATGGTGGCGCAGTACGGGCTCAAACAGGTGCAGATGCCTGGCGAAGGCCGCCGAACCAATGGCGAGCACGGTAAAGATGAGCACGCGCATGGGGACCTCGACCTGATTGATGGCGGCGGCGCCGGCCGAAAGCATGATGCACCAGGCGTAGATGAGCAGCACGGCCTGCTTTTGGTTGTAACCCTCTTGGATCAGGCGGTGGTGGATGTGGCCCTTGTCGGCCTGTCCGATGCTAATG
>DBGFLF010000187.1:0-2504 GCA_048528725.1 Collinsella sp. | reverse complement strand
CGTGACGACCGTGGCGGCCGTGGCGGCGACCGTGGCGGTCGCGGCGGCTTTGGCGATCGCGGTGGCCGTGGCGGTGACCGTGGCGGTCGCGGTGGCGATCGCGGCGGCCGTGGCGGCTTTGGTGACCGTGGCGGCGACCGTGGCGGTCGCGGCGGCTTTGGCGGCAACCGTGGTGGCTATGGCGATCGCGGCGGCAACCGTGGTGGCTTCGGCGGTAACCGTGGTAACGACCGCGGCGGTCGTGGTGGCGACCGTGGCGGCCGCAACGGCGGCGGCTTCCGCGGTAACCGTTTCTAGGGGTTACGCGGTTCTACGAACCGCGTAACTAGTTGACGCTGCAAACCCGTCAGAGCGGCAATCTGCCTTTCAACTTCGGCGGCATGACCAGAAGGTCAATGCCGCCTCGCTTCAAGGCACCTTGCTCGCTCTGGCGGGTTTTCGCTGTCGGTACCAAAACATCGGTGTTGTCGAAGTAGTCATTGGGGACGTTCTTAAATGACTACATAGCATGAGAGTGGATAATCTCCCGGTTTGAGCCTGCATTCAAGCTCAAAGTGGGAGATTATCCACTCTCATTTGCTATGCGTCCGAAAATCCACGCTCGTTTGTTTTCTGCCTACATTTGTAGGAACAGTTCGTGGAGGCGGGTGTCTTCGTCGAGTTCGGGGTGGAAGGTTACGCCGAGTTGGTTGCCCTGGCGCGCGGCGACGATACGGCCGTCGACTTTCGCTAAGGCCTTTGCGTCGCCGTGGACCTCGACGATGCGGGGCGCGCGGATAAACGTCAGCGGCACTTCACCGTCGATGCCAGCTACCTGCCCCTTGGTTCGAAAACTGCCGAGCTGCCTGCCGTAGGCATTGCGCTCAACGAGCACATCCATGGTTGCCAGGCGCGGCGTGCCCTTATCGTCATGGGCGGCAAGGTCGTGAGCCAGCAGAATCAGGCCGGCGCAGGTGCCCAGGACGGGCATGCCTTCAACAATGCGGGTGCGAAGCTCCTCGAGCATGCCCAACTCATCTAGCAGCTTCCCTTGAACGGTAGACTCGCCGCCGGGAAGTACCAGACGGTCAAAGTCCTGCTTTAAATCAGCCGCCTGCCTCAGCTCAATACAGCGCGCGCCCAGCTCGGATAGTCTTGCCTCGTGCTCGGCAAATGCGCCTTGGACCGCCAGCACGGCGACCGTTTGGTCTGCATAATCGCTCATGTGCGATCCTTTCTGCTGGACTAGCGCCCGCGCTCTTCCATGATAATCTCGATCTCGTCGGCGTTGATGCCCACCATGGCCTCGCCCAGGTCCTCCGAAAGCTCTGCGATGAGCTTGGCATCGGTGAAGTTTGCCACGGCCTTGACGATGGCGGCTGCGCGCTTGGCGGGGTCGCCGCTCTTAAAGATGCCCGAGCCGACAAACACGCCTTCGGCGCCCAGCTGCATCATCAGCGCGGCGTCGGCGGGGGTCGCTACGCCGCCGGCGGCAAAGTTCACGACGGGAAGCTTACCCGTGGCATGGACCTCGCGCACCAGCTCGACCGGAACCTGCAGTTGCTTGGCTGCCTCAAAGAGCTCGTCGTTGCGCAGGGCAACAACGTCACGGATCTGCTTTTGGATCTTGCGCATGTGACGCACGGCCTGAACGACGTCGCCCGTACCCGGCTCACCCTTGGTGCGAATCATCGTGGCGCCTTCGGCAACACGGCGCAGCGCCTCGCCCAGATCACGGGCGCCGCAGACAAACGGCACGTCAAACTGGGTCTTGTCGATGTGATAGACGTCATCGGCAGGGGAGAGAACCTCGGACTCATCGATGTAGTCGATCTCGATGGCCTGCAGGACCTGCGCCTCGACGATGTGACCGATGCGGCACTTGGCCATGACGGGGATGGAGACGGCCTCCTGGATGCCCTTGATCATCTTGGGGTCGCTCATGCGCGAGACGCCGCCTGCGGCACGGATGTCGGCCGGGATGCGCTCGAGTGCCATGACGGCGCAGGCGCCTGCCTCCTCGGCGATGCGTGCCTGCTCGGGCGTGGTGACGTCCATGATGACGCCGCCCTTGAGCATCTGCGCGAGTTCGCGATTGAGTTTGACGCGATCGGCCTTGCTGGTCTGTTCTGCCATGGTTGCTCCCTTGGTTGGCATGTGCATTGCTTGACGGAACATCCTATCGGGGAGCTGGGTATGGCAAAATACTCAGTTTTCGAGATAATAATAAGGTCAGCCTAATACCAGATTGAACAGCTCGATAAGGTCAGGTGGCAAACTCATGCTTGACTACAATTTGGAAAAACGCGGCGAAGCATCGCTTTATGAGTATGTTTACCAGCAAATTCGAGATGATATTGTTGCTGGACGTATTGTGGCGGGGGAGCATCTTCCGTCTAAGCGCGCCTTTGCCAGTCATCTGGGAATCAGTGTCATTACCATCGAGAATGCATATAGCCAGTTACTTGCCGAGGGCTATATTTGCTCAATGCCGCGTCGTGGCTACTACGCTTGCAAGCTTCCGG
>DBGFLF010000186.1:0-3085 GCA_048528725.1 Collinsella sp. | reverse complement strand
GCAGCTTGGGGTTGGTGGCAAGCGCGCGGACGATTTCCAGACGACGCTGAGCGCCGTAAGGAAGCGAGCCGGCCTGTTCATTTGCCAGGTGCTCCATGTCAAAAATGGACAGCAGCTCCATGGCGCGCTCGTGGGCGGCCTTCTCGTGCTTCCAATACGTCGGCAGGCGCAGCACGCCCTCAAAACCGGAGTAGCGCTCCTGGTTGTGCAGGCCGACCTTAACGTTGTCCTCCACCGTCATGGTGTTGAACAGGCGGATGTTCTGGAACGTACGGGCAATACCCATGCGGTTGACCTGGTAGACCGACTTGCCCGAAGTGTCCTCACCGTCGAGCAGGATGGTGCCGTGCGTAGGCTGGTACACCTTGGTGAGCAGGTTGAAGACCGTGGTCTTGCCGGCACCGTTGGGGCCGATGAGACCGGCGATCTCGGTCTTGCCGATGGTTAGGCTAAAGTCGTCTACCGCCTTAAGGCCGCCGAATTCAATGCCCAGGTGGATGCACTCGAGCGCCGGGCGCTGGCCCAAGTCGCGGTCGGGAACGATGGCGCCAGAAGGATACGGGACCATCTTGCCCTTGTTGAACTCAAACTTACTGGGCATCGGCTGCCACCTCCTTCTTGGAAGCAAAGCGGTCCTTAATGCGTGCGAAGAACGCCTTGAGCTGTGGGTTGTTAGTAAAGACCATGACCAGAATCAACACGATGGCGTAGATGAGCATGCGGTAGTCCGAGAACTGACGGAGCAGCTCGGGGAGCACCGTGAGCAGCGCCGCGGCGATAACGGAGCCGCGCATGTTGCCCAGGCCGCCCAGGACCACGAACACCAGAATGAGGATGGACGTATTGAAGTCGAACTTAGTGGCGGAAAGCTGCGAGAAGTTACCGCCGAACAGGGCTCCGGCAGCACCGGCGAGGGCAGCGGAAACCACGAAGGCAATCATGCGGTACTGGGTGACGGAGATGCCCACAGACTCGGCAGCGATCTTGTTGTCGCGCACGGCAATAATGGCACGACCGGTACGGCTGCGAACCAGGTTGAGCACAATCACGAGCGCGACCATAACCAGGATTGCGCCGGCAAGGAAGGTCGAATAGGTCGACACGCCCGATGCGCCCTGCGCGCCCTTGATGATGGCGGTGCCGTCCTCGAGCAGGTGCAGGTCGTCGATCGTAGAGTTACCCGTGATGTTAAAGATCACATGCAGGCCGCGGGAATCGACGCCCACAATGAGGCAGGTGACGACCTCTTTGATGATCTCGCCAAAAGCCAGGGTCACAATGGCCAGATAGTCGCCGCTCAGGCGCAGGACCGGGATACCGATCAAGAAGCCCAAGATGGCAGCGGCGATAGCGCCGACCACAATGCTGATGATCAGACGCATCGGATCGGACGGAACGGTGCTCTCCAGCGCGACGGCAGTGACGATGCCCGTATAGGCACCGACGCTCATAAAGCCCGCGTGGCCCAGCGACAAGTCGCCCGCGATGCCGACGACGAGGTTAAGGGAGATGGCCATGACGATATAGGCCGTGATGGGAACCAGCTGACCGGCGATCATGCGCGGGATCATGTGGTTGGACTGCATAAAGAACACGATGGCGAACGCCACAACGCACATGGCGTACGTGACAAAGTCGTGACGCGTCTGCTTGTCTTTAAGAAACTTCATAACGCTCACCTACACCTTCTCGGGGACGTACTTGCCCAAGAGGCCGGCAGGCTTGACGAGCAGGACGATGATCAAAACACCAAAGACGATGGAGTTGGCAAGGCTCGTGGAAATGTAAGCCTGCGCCATCGCCTCGATGATGCCGATGAGAATACCACCGACAAAGGCACCGGGGATGGAACCGATGCCGCCGAAAACGGCAGCGTCGAAGGCCTTGATGCCAGGCATGGCGCCCGTGGTGGGCTGCAACACCGGCGAGTAGGAGCACAGGAGCACGCCGGCGATGGCAGCGAGGGCGGAGCCGATGGCGAACGTCATCGAGATGGTGCGGTTGACGTTGATGCCCATGAGCTGAGCGGCGGCCTTGTCCTCGGACACAGCGCGCATGGCCTTGCCCATCTTGGTCTTACCTGTAAAGAACATCAGGCCGGCCATGATAACCAGGCAGGCGACGATGGTGACGAGCGAGACGGCGCTTACGTTAAACTTGGCCAAGAACTCCGGCACCGGGAAGGTGACGAGCGAAGTGAAGTTCTTGGGCGTGGCGCCCCACAGAAGCTGCGCGGCGTTCTGCAGGAAGTAAGACACGCCGATGGCCGTGATCAGAACGGCCAGCGGGCCTGCTTGGCGCAGCGGCTTATAGGCCAGACCCTCAATGAGAACACCGAGAACCGTGCAGACCACACAAGAGAGAACTACAGATGCCCAGCCCGGGAGGCCGAGATACGACGTGGCGCAGAACGAGACATAGGCACCGACCATGATGACGTCGCCGTGAGCGAAGTTCAGCATCTTGGCGATACCGTAGACCATGGTGTAGCCCAACGCGATGATGGCGTAGACGCTGCCCATGGACAGGCCGTTGACCAGGTATTGGATAAAGACCGTCATGTTCCACATCCCCCTTTCGAATAGGTTTCCAGTTGATGTATGAAACAGGGACGTTACATCGTCCCTAGATACCAAGCAAGCAGGGAAGGCCAAAACCTCCCCTGCTTGGGATCAAAACCGCTCTATGTAAGGCGGCTTATTAGGCCTGTACGTACTTGCCGTCGGTGATGACGTACGCCGTGGGCTCCTTCTGGACCTGGCCCTTATCGTTCCAGGTGAGCTTGCCGGTCAGACCGTCAACGGTAATCTTGTGCATAGCCTTAGGCAGCTTCTCGGCGACCTCGGTCGGGTCGGCGTCGACACCAAGACCGGCCTCCTCGAGGGCCTCGGCCACCGCGTGCACGCCGTCGTAAGCGTCGGCGGCAAACTGGTCCGGAGTCTCGCCATACTTATCCTTGTAAGCGTTGACGAAGTCGGCGTTCTTCTCGTCGTCGGCGGAGAACGGGGTCATGAGCAGCAGACCCTCGGCAAGAGAGGTGTCGAAGCCCTCAACGCCCAGGATGCCGTCCATGCCGTCGCAGCCC
>DBGFLF010000185.1:0-3205 GCA_048528725.1 Collinsella sp. | reverse complement strand
AGTCATTGGGGACGTTCTTAAATGACTACCTTACAGCTCCAGCGCCTCGACGACTTCGGCTGCACAGGCCAGGGCATCCGCCATGGCACTCACCACGAGCGAGCTGCCGTTGCGGGCATCACCGGCCACATACACCGGCGCGGCATCCGCGGCGACACCCTCCGTGCGAGCCGCGAGGTGCGAGCCCTCGGCAGCCATCACCGGCAGCGGACGCCCAACGGTAGCAACAGGCACGCTCACCGCATCGAACACGCTATGCTCCGGACCCGTAAAGCCGCAGGCGATGAGCACCAGCTGTGCCGGCACCTCGCGCTCGGAGCCCGCGATGCGCTCGGGCTTGCCGGCCGACCAATCTAGATCGACTACGCGCAGACCCGCGGCCGCGCCCTTCTTGTCCAGCAACACTTCGAGCGTATCCACACCCCAGGCACGCATCTCGCCACCCATCGCAGCGATAGCCTCCTGCTGGCCGTAGTCGGTCTTCTTAACGTTGGGCCACTGCGGCCAAGGGTTGCTCACCGCACGCTTATCGGGCGCAGCCGGCAAGAACTCAAACTGGCGCACGCTGCGCGCACCCTGGCGCACCGCGGTACCCACGCAGTCGTTGCCGGTATCGCCGCCGCCAATGACCACAACGTCCAGGCCGCGCGCGTTCACCGCGGGCTCACCGCCATCGAGTACCGAGACGGTCGAAGCCGTCAGGTAGTCCACGGCATACACCACGCCCGGGGCATCCACATTCGTAGCCGAAAGACCGCGGGGCGCACGAGCACCGGCAGCCACCACAACGGCGTCAAAGCCATTGAGCTTGGCCGCCACCGCAGGGTTCGTAACGTCAGCACCCAGCTCAAAGACAATACCCAACTCACGCATGAGCGCCACGCGACGCTCGACCACGGACTTCTCGAGCTTCATGTTGGGAATGCCGTACATGAGCAGGCCGCCCGGGCGGTCGTCACGCTCAAACACCGTCACGCGGGCGCCACGACGCGCAAGCTCCCATGCAGCCACCAGACCAGCAGGACCGGAGCCCACCACGGCAACCGTGGGCGCGCCCTCCCCTGCCGGCTCAAAGCGACGCGGACCGCCATGTGCCCACTCATGGTCGCTGATCGCACGCTCGTTGTCATGGATCGTCGTAGGCTGGCCATCGACCGAACCCAGGTTGCACGCGGCCTCGCACAGCGCCGGGCACACGCGGCTCGTGAACTCGGGCATGGGCGAGGTGAGCGACAGGCGCTCGGCGGCCTCGTCCCAGCGGCCGCGGTACACCAGTTCATTCCACTCGGGAATCAGGTTGTGCAGCGGGCAGCCGCTCGGGCGTGCCTTGCCAAAGCTCGCGCCCATCTGGCAAAACGCCACGCCGCACATCATGCAGCGGCTCGCCTGGGCGCGACGCGCATCGTCATCAAGCTCCACGTACAGCGGATCAAAATCATGGCTGCGCTCCTCCACGGGGCGAAGCTCGTGGGTCACGCGATCGATATCAAGAAAAGCACCGGGCTTACCCATGGCACTTACGCCTCCTTCTTGGTCGAAGCAACAGAGCTGGCAGCCACGGACGCACCGCCCGCGGCATCAAAGCGAGCGACATCCGCGGCACTCGCGCGACCGGTCACGATGTCAAACGCCAGCTCCTCAGCCTGCGCATGCGTCTTGCCGGCAGCCTCGCCCGCGGCGACAATCGCCAGCACGCGCTCGTACTCGGTCGGAATGACTTTCACAAAGTGCTTGCTCATCGTCTCAAAGCTGTAGAGCAGCTTGATGCCGCGCGGGCTCTGCGTCGCGTCCACGTGCTCCTGGATGAGTTCTCGAATCTGCGCCAGCTCGTCGGTCGTCGGGGCCTTGAGCTCCACGCTCTCGTGGTTCACGCGGGCGTCGAGCGTGCCATATTGGTCAAAAACGTAGGCCACGCCGCCTGTCATGCCGGCGGCAAAATTCTGCCCGACCTCGCCCAGGATGAGTGCCAGACCGCCCGTCATGTACTCGCAGCCATGGTTGCCGCAGCCCTCGACCACCACGGTGGCACCGGAGTTGCGCACGGCAAAACGCTGGCCGGCAAGACCGTTAATGAAGCCGCGCCCGCTCGTGGCACCAAAGAACGCAACGTTGCCCACGATGATGTTCTCGTCGAACTTGTAGGTCGCATGCGGGTTGGGGCGCACCGACACCTCGCCGCCCGAAAGGCCCTTGCCAAAGTAGTCGTTGGCGTCGCCGCACACGTTGAGCGTAATACCGCGCGGCAGGAAGGCGCCAAAGCTCTGACCGGCCGAACCATCGCAATCGATGGTGATGGAGCCCGCGGGCAGCCCCTCGGGATGCGCCTTGGTCACTGCGTTGCCCAAGATGGTGCCCACGCAGCGGTTGACGTTGGCGATATCGGCGCGGAAGCGAATCGGACGCAGGTGCGCACGGGCATCGGCCGTATAGGGCACAAACAACGTGGAGTCGAGCGTCTTGTCGAGCTCGCTGTCCGCGGCCATCTGCGGCAGGAAGTGGCGACCGTCGGCGCCCGGGATATGGACACCGAACTCGCAGGTCGCGCTCGCCAGCACGGGCGACAGATCGAGCAGGTTGGCCTTGCGGTTGCCCGGTACCTCGATCTGGCGTAAGCACTCGGGATGGCCGACCATCTCGTCGACGGTGCGGAAGCCCAGGCTCGCCATGACCTCGCGCAACTGCTCGGCAACAAAGAGCATAAAGCGCTCAACGTGCTCGGGCTTGCCGCGGAAGCCGTGACGCAGGCGGCAGTTTTGCGTGGCGATGCCGGCCGGGCAGGTATCCTGCTGGCAGTCGCGCTGCATGAGGCAGCCCATGGAGATGAGCGGCATGGTCGCAAAGCCAAACTCCTCGGCGCCCAGCAAGCAGGCGACGGCGACATCGGTGCCGTCCATGAGCTTGCCGTCGGCTTCGAGCACCACGCGCGAGCGCAGGCCGTTTTGCAGCAGCGTCTGCTGGGCCTCGGCAAGGCCAAGCTCCAGCGGCAGACCCGCATGCCAGATAGAGTCGCGCGCAGCGGCACCCGAGCCGCCGTTGTGGCCACTGATCAAGATCTTGTCGGCAGCACCCTTGGCCACACCGGTGGCGATGGTGCCGACGCCGGCCTCGCTGACCAGCTTGACCGACACGCGCGCGCCGGGGTTGGCGTTCTTAAGGTCAAAGATCAGCTCGGCCAGGTCCTCGATGGAGTAGATGTCGTGGTGCG